>JBDNBC010000297.1:0-9336 GCA_039768115.1 Oceanococcaceae bacterium | reverse complement strand
TGGTGATGCCGGGCGACAACATCAACGTGGTGATCACGCTGATTGCGCCGATTGCGATGGACGAAGGCCTGCGCTTCGCGATTCGTGAAGGCGGCCGTACCGTCGGCGCCGGTGTCGTGGCCAAAATCCTCGAGTAATACGGCAAGATGCCGCGGGCTCGATCACGGGCCCGCGGCTTTGCTTTTGGGTCGCGGCGTCTGCTAACATTCGCGGCCTTTTTTGTTTGTTGGCTCTGGTTCCGGTCGTAGGGCAGTAGCTCAATTGGTAGAGCGGCGGTCTCCAAAACCGCAGGTTGGGGGTTCGAGACCCTCCTGCCCTGCCATTTCGGCAGATGTCAACACAGTTTCGAACAGGTAGTTCCCAAATTCAATGAGTGGGCAAAACGAAGCCGCAAGCTCTGCACGCGACACCGCGCTGTTGTGGCTGGCAGTCGCAATAATTGCGGCCAGCATCACCGGATTTTACTGGTTTGAAGGGCAGTTTAATGTCCTGGTTCGCGTTGTCGGCATGCTTGCCGGGGGCGCGGTCGCGGTTCTTGTCGCGCTGCAGTCGGCGCCGGGGCGCACCGCATGGTCGGTGATTCGCGAGTCACGCACGGAAGTGCGCAAGGTTGTCTGGCCGACGCGCAAGGAAACGGTACAAACCACCGCCATCATTCTTATTGTTGTGCTGATTCTCGGCATGGTGCTGTGGGGTGTTGACAGCTTGTTGCTGCTGGCGCTTGAAGTGCTGACCGGGCGAGGGTCCTGAACGTGGCCATGCGCTGGTACGTCGTTCACGCCTTCTCGCAGTACGAAAAGAAGGTCAAGCTGGGGCTGGAGGAGCGCATTCGGCGCGCCGGGCTTGAAGACAAGTTTGGCGACATCCTCGTCCCGACCGAAGAGGTTGTGGAGTTGCGCGATGGTGTGAAGCGTACGACCGAGCGCAAATTCTTTCCGGGCTATGTTCTGGTGCAGATGGAGCTCGATGAGGATACCTGGCATCTGGTGAAATCCGTGCCACGGGTGCTGGGTTTCATCGGCGGCACGCAAGATCGTCCTGCGCCCATCAGCGACAAGGAAGCGGCTGCGATCGTGGCCCGCGTTGAAGATAGTGATGAAGCGCCGCGGCCGAAAACACTGTTTGATCCCGGTCAGCAGGTGCGCGTACTCGACGGCCCGTTCGCCGACTTTACGGGCGTGGTCGAAGATGCGAACTATGAAAAGAGCCGCCTGCGGGTGGCCGTGGTGATCTTCGGGCGCAGCACGCCCGTCGAGCTCGATTTCAATCAGGTCGAAAAAGCCTGATTTTTCCAAGCGGAATGAGCCTCCCGGGTCATTTCGTTTTCTGTAATCCCAGGGGAGGTCATTCGATGACCGTTTGGACCCGCAAGGAGTCGTAACGATGGCAAAAAAAGTCAGCGCCTATATCAAGCTGCAAGTCAAGGCCGGTCAGGCCAATCCAAGCCCGCCCGTAGGCCCGGCGCTCGGCCAGCGCGGTGTGAACATTATGGAATTCTGCAAGGCCTTCAACGCGGCCACGCAGTCGACCGAGCCCGGTCTGCCGATCCCCGTAGTGATCACGGTGTACAGCGATCGTAGCTTCACTTTCATTACCAAGACGCCGCCGGCGGCGATTTTGCTCAAGAAGGCTGCCGGGATTAAATCCGGAAGTGGTACGCCGAATACCAAGAAGGTTGGCACGGTCACGCGCGCCCAGCTGGAAGAAATCGCCACCATGAAGATGGCGGATCTGAACGCCAGCAACATGGACGCCGCTGTGAGCATTATTGCTGGCAGCGCGCGCAGCATGGGTCTTGAGGTCGAGGGCTGATCATGGCAAAGCAAACCAAACGAATGAAAGCTATCCGCGAAGCCGTGGGTGGCCGTGGCAGTGTCCCGGCGCTTGAGGCCCTGGAGCTGTTGAAGCAGGTGGCATCCGCTAAATTCACGGAGTCGGTCGACATCGCCGTCAATCTCGGCGTGGACGCGAAAAAGTCGGATCAGGCCGTGCGGGGTTCAACCGTATTGCCGCATGGCACCGGCAAGACAGTGCGTGTTGCCGTGTTTGCTCAGGGTGCTAACGCTGACGCTGCCAAGGAGGCCGGTGCCGATGCCGTGGGCATGGACGAGCTCGCCGAAGACATGAAGTCGGGCAACCTCAACTATGACGTGGTCATTGCGGCGCCCGACGCAATGCGCATTGTCGGCATGCTCGGCAAGGTGCTGGGCCCCCGTGGCCTGATGCCCAACCCGAAGGTGGGCACGGTCACGCCGGACGTGGCTGGTGCGGTGCGGAACTTCAAGTCGGGTCAGGCCCGATACCGTACTGACAAGGCCGGCATCATTCATTGTGCGATCGGCTCCGCGAGCTTCGAGTCGCAGGCGCTGCTGGAAAACCTCAACGCGGTGATTGCCGATTTGCGCAAGGCCAAGCCGAGCGCTTCCAAGGGCGTCTACCTGAAGAAGGTCACGGCCTCTACAACCATGGGTCCTGGTGTTGTCATCGACGTCTCGTCGCTGACGGCTGCCACGGCCTGAAGACACGGTAATGGTGGCGTTTCGGCGCCGCCATCACCACCAACTTTGCGACGTGGCACATGTGCCGCGCCGTCAAAGACCGCAGGTGCCGCAAGGCTCAATGGGCGAAGACGATTTTCGGCCGCCTGCGCAGAGGGTGCAATGAGAATGTCTCGATGTTCTCCGTGTGCCGCAAGGGTTACTTCCGTAAGGAAGTGACGATTTAGCAACCCACCTTTCGAGGGAACAATGGCTCTCAATCTCGCAGACAAGAAAGCCCTCGTTGCGGAAGTCAACGCGGTAGCGGCAACCGGCCTGTCGGCCGTCGTCGCCGAGTACCGTGGCTTGTCGGCTGGCCAGATGTCGACATTGCGTGCGAAAGCGCGTGATGGCGGTACCTGGATCAAGGTCGTCAAGAACACATTGGCCAAGCGGGCCACTCAAGGCACCGATTTCGAATGCCTGGAGCCCGCGCTGGTCGGACCGGTTTTGCTGGCGATTTCGCTGGACGATCCCGGGGCGGCAGCCCGTGTGATGAAAGACTTCGCCAAAGAGAATGAATCTCTGAAGGTAACGGCCGTGTCGGTTGGTGGCGCCTTGTTGCCCGCCTCCGACCTCGTTCGACTGTCCACGTTGCCCACCCGTGATCAAGCATTGGCCATCCTGGCTGGAACCCTACAGGCTCCCGTCATCAAGGTCGCACGCTTGCTCAAAGAGGTGCCAACCAAGACAGCGCGCGCAGTGGCGGCCGTCCGCGACCAGAAACAGGCAGCCTGATCTTCGGATCGAACTGCCCCGGGTTTTCACTGTTTAACTAAACGCAAAGGTATTTTTTACGATGGCTATGACGAAAGAAGACGTTCTTGAGGCAATCGCCCAGATGTCAGTGATGGACGTTGTCGAACTTGTGTCGATGATGGAAGAGAAGTTTGGCGTGTCTGCTGCAGCGCCGGTGGCGATGGCAGCGGCCGGTCCGGCAGCGGCGGCGGAAGCCGCTGAAGAGCAGACCGAATTCGACGTTGTTCTCGCCAGCTTTGGTGACAACAAAGTCGCCGTGATTAAAGCGGTTCGTGCCGCCACCGGCCTGGGCCTCAAGGAAGCCAAGGATCTGGTTGAAGGCGCACCGTCGACGGTCAAGGAAGCGGTGGCCAAGGCCGAAGCTGAAGAGCTCAAGAAGCAGCTTGAAGAAGCCGGCGCCAAGGTCGAGCTCAAGTAATTGCTGTTCGGTTCGACCTGCGGGCCGTTCGGTCCGGCGTCGTACCAGGCCGCATCTGCGGCCCGGGGCTGGTGGGCTATTGCCCACCGGCCTTTTCGTGTTTTTGATGCAGTGGCCCGTCGGCCGCTGCTCGCGTTGCATCCCTAAGAGGTTCCCTCGATGAGCTATTCCTTCACCGAGAAAAAGCGCATCCGCAAGGATTTCGGCAAACGGACAACTCCGTTGCCGGTGCCCTTCCTGCTGGCTACGCAGATTGACTCGTACCGTCAGTTTCTGCAAGCGGACAAATCCCACCGCTCGCGGCGGTCTGTTGGACTGCATGGCGCGCTGAGCTCGGTTTTCCCGATGCAGAGCTACTCTGGCCATGCGGAAATGGAGTACGTCTCCTACCGCCTCGGGGAGCCGGTATTCGACGAGAAGGAATGCCGTATTCGGAGCCTGACCTACGCCGCCGCCCTGCGGGTCAAGGTGCGTCTGGTCATCTACGACAAGGAATCAAAAGAGAAGCGCGTCAAGGACGTACGTGAACAGGAGGTCTATCTGGGCGAACTGCCGCTGATGACCGACAACGGCACGTTCATCATCAACGGCACCGAGCGCGTCATTGTGTCGCAGCTGCACCGGTCGCCGGGCGTGTTCTTCGACCACGACAAGGGCAAGAGCCATAGCTCGGGGATGCTGCTGTACTCCGCGCGGGTCATCCCCTATCGCGGCTCCTGGCTCGATTTCGAGTTTGATCCGAAGGATCTGCTCTACGTTCGTATCGACCGCCGGCGCAAGCTGCCGGTCACGATTCTGCTGCGCGCCCTAGAAATGGCTGACGAGCAGATTCTGGCCCGCTATCACGAGTCCAACCGCTTCACCCTGCTCAAGGATGGCGCGGAACTGGAGCTGATTCCGGAGCGTCTGCGTGGCGAACTCGCCGCTTTCGACATCCGTATTGGCGACGAGATGCTGGTCGAGGAAGGCAAGCGCATCACCGCACGCCACATCAAGAAGCTCAACGATGCCGGCGTCAAGGCGCTGCTGGTGCCGGATGCCTATCTGCTCGGGAAGTCATCGTCACTGAATGTGGTGGATCCCGCGTCCGGTGAAGTCATTCTGGGGGCCAATGACATGGTCACCGAAGAGCATCTGGCCAACCTGCGTGCGGCCAACATCGAAGAGCTGTCGCTGCTGTTCACCAATGATCTGGACCGCGGCCCCTACATTTCCGAGACGTTGCGGCAGGACCCGACCCGCACCCGGCTGGAGGCGTTGGTCGAGATTTACCGGATGATGCGTCCGGGCGAGCCGCCGACGAAGGAGGCCGCCGAAACGCTGTTTGAGAATCTGTTCTTCAAGGAAGACCGCTACGACCTGTCGGCCGTCGGCCGGATGAAGTTCAACCGCCGGCTCAACCGCGACGAAGTCACCGGCCCCGGTGTGCTGGACAAGGACGATATCCTGGCGGTCATCCAGGAGCTGATCAACATCCGCAACGGCATCGGTGTCACCGATGACATCGATCACCTGGGTAATCGCCGGGTGCGCAGTGTCGGCGAGATGGCGGAGAACGCGTTCCGCACCGGACTGGTGCGCGTTGAGCGTGCCGTGCGCGAGCGGCTGGCCTTGGCGGATTCCGAAGGCCTCGTGCCGCAGGATCTGATCAATGCCAAGCCGGTCGCCGCGGCAGTCAAGGAGTTCTTTGGCTCGTCGCAGCTCTCCCAGTTCATGGATCAGAACAACCCGCTGTCGGAGGTCACTCACAAGCGTCGGGTGTCGGCTCTGGGCCCGGGCGGTCTGACTCGCGAACGTGCCGGGTTCGAGGTGCGCGACGTGCACCCGACGCACTATGGCCGCATCTGCCCGATTGAGACACCGGAAGGCCCGAACATTGGCCTGATCAACTCGCTGGCGGTCTACGCCCGCACCAATGAGTACGGCTTTCTCGAGACGCCTTATCGCAAGGTGACGGATGGCGCGGTGACCGACGACATCGAGTATCTGTCGGCCATCGAAGAAGGTCGTTATGTCATCGCGCAGGCCAATGCCGAGCTGGATGATGAACGCCGGTTTACCGAGGACCTCGTCTCCTGTCGCCATCAGAACGAATTCAGCATGATGGCCCCGGACACCATCCAGTACATGGATGTGTCGCCAAAACAGATCGTCTCCGTGGCGGCATCGATGGTGCCATTCCTCGAGCATGATGATGCCAACCGCGCGTTGATGGGCTCGAACATGCAGCGTCAGGCCGTGCCCTGCCTGCGCGCCGAGAAGCCACTGGTCGGTACCGGCATGGAGCGCCGTGTGGCTGTGGATTCGGGCGTTGCCATCACCGCCCGTCGTGGCGGGACCGTCGACAAGGTCGATGCGTCACGGATCGTCATTCGCGTCAACGATGACGAAACGGCTCCGGGCGAACCGGGTGTCGACATCTACAACATGGTCAAGTACACGCGTTCAAACCAGAACACCTGTATTAATCAGCGGCCACTGGTCAAGCCGGGCGACGTGGTCGCCCGCGGCGACGTCGTCGCCGATGGTCCGTCCACCGACATGGGTGAACTGGCGCTGGGCCAGAACATGCTGATCGGCTTTATGGCGTGGAACGGCTACAACTTCGAGGACTCGATTCTGGTCTCGGAGAAGGTGGTGCGGGAAGACCGCTTCACCACGATCCACATCGAAGAACTGTCGTGCATGGCGCGGGAAACCAAGCTGGGTACGGAAGACATCACCCAGGACATTCCCAACGTCAACGAATCGGCCCTGCGCAAGCTGGACGAGTCCGGCGTCGTCTACATTGGTGCCGACGTCAAGCCCGGCGACATTCTGGTCGGCAAGGTCACGCCCAAGGGCGAAACCCAGCTCACACCGGAAGAAAAGCTTCTGCGGGCCATTTTCGGTGAGAAGGCGTCTGACGTGAAGGACACCTCGCTGCGCGTTCCGTCGTCGATGGAAGGCACGGTGATTGACGTGCGCGTGTTCACTCGCGAAGGGGTGGACAAGGATGCCCGGGCCCTGGCCATCGAGGAATCCGAGCTCAAGCAGGTGCGCAAGGACCTGGAAGACGAGCTGCGGATTTTCGAAGGCGACATCACCAGCCGGGCGCGCAAGCTGCTCGAAGGGCAGGTGGCGGACGGCGGTCCGAAGCGGCTCAAGGCCGGTAGCGAGATCACAGCGGACTATCTGGCGGATCTCGAAGGCGAGAAGCTGTTTGACATCCGCCTGCGGGACGATGAAGCACAAGAGTTGCTCGAGGCCCTGGGCAAGCAGCTCAAGGAGCAACGCGCCAACTTCGAGAAGCGCTTCGCCGCCAAGAAGCAGAAGATCTCCCAGGGAGACGATCTGCCTCCGGGCGTGTTGAAGATGGTCAAGGTCTATCTGGCGGTCAAGCGGCGCATTCAGCCGGGCGACAAGATGGCCGGGCGTCACGGAAACAAGGGCGTGATCAGTCAGATCGTGCCGGTGGAAGACATGCCCTATATGGCCGACGGCACGTCGGTCGACATCGTCCTCAATCCGCTGGGCGTGCCCTCGCGGATGAACATCGGACAGGTGCTGGAAACCCACCTGGGCTGGGCAGCGCGCGGCGTCGGTCACCGGATCGAGGCCATGCTGGCCGACCAGCGCAAGATCGCCGTCAAGGAAGTGCGCCAGTTCCTGACTGAGTTGTACGCGCTGGGCGATGCCCCGCCGGCGGATATCAGCGAATTCACCGATGACGAAGTGATTGAGCTCGCCAAGAACCTGCGCGGCGGTTTGCCCACGGCCACCCCGGTATTCGACGGTGCCAGCGAAACCGAAATCAAGGACCTGCTGGAAAAAGCGGGCTTGCCGCGCTCCGGTCAGACACCGCTGTATGACGGACGCACTGGTGACCTCTTCGAGCGTGAAGTCACCGTTGGCTACATGTACATGCTCAAGCTCAACCACCTGGTGGATGACAAGATGCATGCTCGTTCCACCGGACCATACTCGCTGGTGACCCAGCAGCCGCTCGGGGGCAAGGCCCAGAACGGCGGTCAGCGCTTCGGGGAGATGGAGGTCTGGGCGCTGGAAGCCTATGGTGCCTCCTACACTTTGCAGGAAATGCTGACCGTCAAATCCGACGACACCGTCGGCCGTACCCGCATGTACAAGTCCATCGTCGATGGCGACCACCAGATGGATGCCGGCATGCCGGAGTCCTTCAATGTGCTGGTCAAGGAAATCCGCGCGCTCGGTTTGAATATCGAGCTGGAAACCGACGACGAGTAAGGCAGAACGCAGGAATATACGATGAAAGATCTACTGAATCTGCTCAAGCAGGGTGACGAACAGGAACATTTTGACGCGATCAAAATTGGCCTGGCCTCACCGGAAACCATTCGCAGCTGGTCCTTTGGCGAAGTCAAGAAGCCAGAGACGATCAACTACCGTACCTTCAAGCCCGAGCGTGACGGTCTGTTCTGCGCCAAGATCTTTGGCCCGGTAAAGGACTATGAGTGCCTGTGCGGCAAGTACAAGCGGCTCAAGCATCGCGGCGTGGTCTGCGAGAAGTGCGGCGTGGAAGTGACGCTGGCCCGGGTGCGGCGTGAGCGCATGGCGCATATCGACCTCGCGTGCCCGATCGCGCACATCTGGTTCCTGAAGTCGCTGCCATCCCGGATCGGTCTGTTGCTCGACATGCCGCTGCGTGCCATCGAGCGCGTGTTGTACTTCGAAGGGTATGTGGTCATCGACCCCGGCATGACGCCGCTGGAGCGCGGCCAGCTGATGACCGAAGAGGATTACCTCGAGGCCATCGAAGAGCATGGCGACGACTTTGACGCCCGGATGGGTGCGGAAGCCGTGCACGAGCTGCTCAAGAGCATGGATCTGGATGCCGTCACCGCGCAGCTGCGCGAAGACATGGCCAATACCGGTTCGGAAACCAAGATCAAGCGGCTGGGCAAGCGCCTGAAGCTGATCGAGTCGCTGCAGGCGTCGGGCAACAAGCCCGAGTGGATGATCCTGACCGTGCTGCCGGTGCTGCCGCCGGATCTGCGTCCGCTGGTACCGCTTGACGGTGGCCGCTTCGCGACCTCGGATCTGAACGATCTGTACCGCCGCGTCATCAACCGCAACAACCGATTGAAGCGGTTGCTGGAGCTGGCGGCGCCAGAAATCATCGTGCGCAACGAAAAGCGCATGCTGCAGGAATCAGTCGACGCGCTGATCGACAACGGCCGTCGTGGCCGGGCGATCACGGGCACCAACAAGCGCCCGCTGAAGTCGCTGGCCGACATGATCAAAGGCAAGCAGGGGCGTTTTCGCCAGAACTTGCTCGGCAAGCGTGTGGACTACTCGGGCCGTTCGGTCATCGTGGTCGGCCCGACGCTGCGTCTGCATCAGTGCGGACTGCCGAAGAAAATGGCGCTGGAGCTGTTTAAGCCCTTCGTGTACTCGCGTCTGCAGCGTGACGGTCTGGCGACCACGATCAAGGCCGCCAAGAAGATGGTTGAGCGCGAGCCACCAGAGGTTTGGGATATCCTGGCTGAAGTGATTCGCGAGCACCCGGTTCTTCTGAACCGCGCGCCTACACTTCACCGTCTCGGTATTCAGGCGTTCGAGCCTGTGCTGATTGAAGGTAAGGCTATACAGCTGCACCCGCTG
>JBDNBC010000296.1:0-9321 GCA_039768115.1 Oceanococcaceae bacterium | reverse complement strand
TGATATTCAGGGACGCCACGCCGGGAATATTCAACCCGACCAGATTGGGCACCGCAAAGGCCACCTGATAGCCCACGTTGGCGAGCTGAGACAAGCCCATGAGCAGGTCGAAGGCATTGATGGGCAGGTTGCCCACCTGGTCCTCAAACCCCTCTTCGACGCCGATGAAATCGCCGATGCGCACGCTGCTCCGTGGCGGTGCTGCATCGGCGGCGAGGCCGCCGAGCAGGTTGGCCGCGGCGATTTCAACGGCTTCGCCGGTGTCGAACAGGGCGTTGCCGACAAGGTCCAGGGCGCCTGACAGGGAGGTCTCAAGGTTCAGGAAATCATCAACGCTCGCGACGACCGGGTTCGTCCGCACGATGTCCAGCAGGGTGACATCCGCGTCGATCAGGGAGTTGAAGTCTGCGACCGTCAGGTTGACGGCGGTGCCCAGCAGGCCCCCGAGCAGGCCGCTCAGCAGTGCCGATTCATCGGTGTTGACGGCCAGCAACTGTGGGCTGACGGAGACACGCCCCACCACGGTTTGCGCGGCATGGGCCTCGGCACGCAGCAGCGCGCCTTCGGGGCGTGGTGACAACGGAAACAGGGCCGGGGGCAGGGGACGGCTGATCGATACGCCGACAGAGTCCGCCATACCCGAATCAATATTGGTGTCGAGCACACTCCTGACCCCGTCCGCGGTTTGTACGCCGGGGAAGATGGCGGTGGTCAGGGACTCGATCTGTTCTTCGAGCAGGCCGTTGAGCAAGAATTGTGAGTTGACGAAGCTGCCCAGGTCGTCTTCTGATATCGGCTCATTAACGCCCGTAGAGCAGCCGCTGACCTGGCGCACCGTACTCAGCGCCGCGACCGTAGCGAGCTTCTGCAATTCGGCCTTGGCCACATACATCCGCCCGAGGTCCAGTGCAAAACCGATGGCGGCAATGATGGCGACGAGCGCAATGGCCACGAAGATCGCCACGGCGCCATCCTGTTGACGCCGTGCGCCAAAAAATTGACGCCGTTGTGGGGGTCGGAATCCTCGGTAGAGTGTGGCGGGGCCGTCAGCCATGGGTGATCTGTGTCAGCACGTATCACCATGCTGCAATCGATATGCCGTGATATCTGTCGGGCCCGATGGGCGGGTGGTGTCAGACAGGCGCCATAGGTGACGCTAACCATCGGCATCGGCCTACACTGCGTGGCCGCGATAGTTCTTATGATCCGGCGCATGGCACAGGGCAACAGTGGTAATCAGCAGCGGGAAGCGCTGCGACGGATATCCCGGAGGAAATCATCGTGAGGGCATGGCGAACCCTGCTTTGGGGGCTCGTGCTGTGGCTGCCGGCGGCACAGGCGGGGCTGCTGGAAAGCATCTACCTGCAGGCGCTCGATCGTGCGCCGGCATGGCGTGCCGCGCAGGAGGCGTATGCCTCGGTCGAGGCGGCGCGGCCGGTTGCCCGGTCCGGCTTGTTGCCCGCAGTCAGTATTGACGGCGCCTACGGGCGGGTGCGCGATGAAACCCGGTCGACCCGCTCGCCTTTCGTCTTCGATGACACCATCTATGCCGATGTCAGCGCCGCCTTTGTTCGGCTTCGCCAGCCCTTGTTCGACAGTCAGGCCTGGTCGCGCTGGGATCAGTTCGAGCAGCAGGAAGCGCGGGCATTGCTGGATTTGCGGCAGGCCGAACAGGATTTGATTCTCGAGGTGACGCGGCGCTATTTGTCCTGGCTGGAGGCGGGGGCGGCGCTGGATTTCGCGACCTCGCACCTGAAAACCATGGACAAGTCGCTGGAGCAGGTGAGCAATCGCGAGGAGCTGGGCCTGGCCTTGCGGTCGGATCGTATGGTGATTCAGGCGGGCCGAGATGCGGCCGATGCCGATGTGCTGGCGGCGGCCGCGGCGCTGCGCGCCACCCGGGAAGCGATTCGCGAGCTGCTGGGTGACGTGCCCGAATACCCGACGCCATTACAGGAGCCCATCCCGCTGGCCGTTCCCGAACCGGCCGACCCGGGGCCCTGGGTCGCGCAGGCCCAGCAGTCGAACCCGGCCGTGGCCATCGCATTGATTGAGCAGGCGTTAGCGCAGGAGCAGTTGGATGAACGCAAGGCGCAACGGTTGCCGACATTGGCGCTGGAAGGGCGTTACGGCTACACCAACACCCGTGAGTTTCAGCTCGGCCGCGAGTGGGACGATGCCCGACTGGAGCTGCGCATGGAGTGGCCCCTGTATGTGGGTGGGGCGATTAGTGGCCGCATTGACGTGGGCGCCCGGGTCCTTAATCAGCGCGCATATGAACTGGAGGCGGCCCGGCGGGCAGCGGAGCGGCAAGCGCGTGATGCGTATGACGGGGTCGTCAACGGTGTGATGCGGGTACGTGCCGCCCGGCGCCTCCTGCAATCATCGGAGGAGGCGCTGCGCGCCATCAACGGGCGATTCGAGAGCGGCCTGGCCACGCTCGCAGAACAACTGGAGGCCGCAGGGCACGTGCGCAAGGCGCGGCGTGATCTGGCCGCGGTGCGGCATGTGTACCTGATGAGCCGGTTGCATCTGACCGCTGCGGTCGGGGCTCTTGGCGAAGGTGACCTGCGGAGCATCGACGGCCTGCTGGCGGAACGTGCGCGCTGACCTGTCGCCGCTTCGCTGCGCGATGTCTGGCGGGCCCCTGAAGATCGCGCGCATGGCCGTCGCGGGAATTCACGTTTGGCCCCGGAGCCATGGCCATGTTTGATAGCGAGTACATCCAGTTTCGTGCGGAAAGCCAACGGCGGGGCCGGTCCGGACAGGAGCTCCGCGCACCGGGCGGCGATGAGCTGCGGCCACCGGTGCGGGTGTCCAATGATGAGTGGGCCATCGCTCAGCAGTTCGACGGAACACGGTCGCTGGATGCGGTGCTGGCGACGGTCGCGGCCGATCACCCCGACCTGAGACGGGAGGCGTTATGCGATTTCGTGGCGGAGCTGGCCCGGCACGGGTTGATGCACTCGGGGCGGCGGGAGCCGGTGCCGCCGCTGCGGCAGCGCGATACGCGATCAGCGCGGGGTCGGATCAACCCTGACCGCCTCTGGCCCTCGGCCACGGCCTATCCGCCGCCGACCGTGCCCGGCTCCCTGGCCCAGCCCGGCGTATTGCCCACCTTTCTGGGGCATGCGCTGCCCGATGACAGTCGGCCGGTGGGGGTGGCGGCGTTTCTGCGAGTGGGCGGTCTATTGCTTTGGCCTTTGCGGCATCGTGCGACGTTCATCGCCGCGCTGATGCTGCTCGGGGCGGCGGTGTATCTGGTGTACACGCACCGGTACGATTGGCTGCAGTACAGCATTCTGACCATGCCGGGGTGGCGCATCCTGCTGCACATCGGGCTCGCGCTGTGGTTGATCAATGTGCTCGGCGCGGCGGCGCAGGCCGCAGCCATTCATCGCTATGCCGGAGTGTGCCCGTTGATTTATCGGCAGGGAGGGGCGTGGCGGATTCCCTTGTTCGTGGTCGACTCGGCTCAGGTGGCCAGTCATCTGGGGCGGCGTGATCGCTTGCGCATTGTTGCCGCGTCCCTGGTCGCCACGGCGCAGCTCATCGTGGCCGGCGTTGTGCTCTGGGCAATGACGGCAGCGACGTTGCCATCCCTGGCCTCTGCGGTGTCCATTGCCGCCACGGCGGCCACGTTTTCATTGGTGTTGCGGTTGAATCCGCTGATTGCGCGCGAAGGCCAGCAATTGCTGGTGAACGGGTTGGGCATTGTCGATTTGCAGCGCCAGTCCTTCGGGGCGCTGCTGGGTCGCCGCCGACCCTGGAATACGCAGTCGCGGGTGGTGCCCCGTGCGTGGCTGGTGTTGTATGCCGTATTGACGCTGGTGTTCGCGCTGGCTTTTGTGGTGCTGGCCATCTGGTTCGTAGGTGGTTTTTTCGAGCGGCGCTTTCAGGGCGCCGGTGTGGTGTTGGTTCTATCGGTATGTGGGTTTCTCGTGTTTAAGCAAACTTCTCGGAACAAAGCGGAGCGAACAACTCTGGGTGAGCCGCCGCGGTCCTGGTGGCCACGCCGGCGAGCGCTGCTGGTCCTGGCGGCGATCGGCGCGGCCGGTCTGATTCCGTATCCCTACGAGCCCGGTGGGCCGTTCGAGATTCTGCCAATGGACCGGGCCGATGCGCGGGCGCTGGTGGCCGGTGATGTTCGCGAGGTGCTGGTCAGCGAAGGGGACGATGTCGAGCCCGGCGAGACCATCGTGCGCCTGGATGACACCCTCGCGCGGGCCCGGGTGGAGAGCTATGAAGCTCAGCTGGCCGGGGTGCAGGCGGACCTGGCGCTGGCCCTGAAAGGGGCGAAAAGCGAAGAGGTTGAGGTGGCGCGCCAGCGGGTCAAGACGGCCGAGACGGCGAAGCAACTGGCGGTGTCCAGTTTTCGCCGCATCAGTCAGGCCTATCGCTCACGCTCGGTCACTGCAGAAACCTTTGATCAGGCCCGCGGCGCGGTGGAGGTGGCGACTGAGGAGCTGGAGGAGGCGCAACGGGCGCTCGATTTGGTTCAAAGCCCGGCGGAACAGGAACAGATTGCCAGCCTGGAGGCGGATGTTCAGCGCATCCGGGCCGAGTTGGTCGCGGCCGAGAGTGACCTGGCGTCTACCCGCATCGGCGCGCCCATCGCCGGCCGGGTAGTGGCGCCACGATTGCTGTTCGCGCGCGGTGAGTATCTTGATCGCGGCGACCTGATTGCCACAATTGAAGACACGTCCCAGTTGCTGGCCGAGATCCGGATGCCCCAGGCCTTCGTCGGGGAAATTGCCATTGATGCCGACGTGAACGCCAAGCTGTGGGCCTATCCCAGCGTGCGTTTCCCGGGACGAGTTCGCAGCGTGGCCCCGAATGCCGAGGAGGATGAGTACGGGCCGGTGGTGCGGATTCAGGTGTTGTTCGACAGCACGGACCCACGGTTGAAGCCGGGCCTGACCGGGAACGCCAAGGTGGCGGCGGGCTGGGAGCCTGCCGGGCTGGTCTTTACGCGGGCCATCGTGCGCTTTGTGCTGGTCGAGCTGTGGTCGTGGATTCCGTAGGGCGGGCCCATGCCGCGGGCGTCGGGCTGACGGAGTCCGATTTTCGCCTGACGTGTCTCAATGGCTTTGGCGACGGGCTGAATCATTACGCGCACAGTGCGGCCTGGTTTCAGGGCCGCTTGTATGTGGGCACGTCGCGCGGGAACTTGATCGGGCTGCGGCTCGCCGGACCGCGCAAGGGGATTCGCCCCTGGCCGGTGGAATGCCCGAGTGATCTCTACGATCTCGATCGGCGCGCACAGATCTGGGCTTACACGCCGGAGACGGATCAATGGGCCCTGGTGTATCGCTCGCCCACCGTTCACGGCACTAACGGGCGCGATGATGTGCCCAGTTACATTGGTCTGCGCGGCATGGCGGTCATTCAGTCCGCCAGCGACCCGCACCCGTGTTTATATGTCTCCGCGTGGTCGCCGCATACCGCCCATTCGCCAGATGTGCTGCGAAGTGCCGACGGGGAAAACTTTGCTCCGATCCCGCGCCCTCCCTTCGGCCCGGCGGTGAGGACCTGTCGGACCCTGCTGGACTTCGACGGCCGGGCCCACCTGAGCCCGACCGGCTCGGGCACCAAGAAAGGCTTCACGCAGGATTTGAGTTCGGAGGCCGTGATTTATGCAAACGCCGATCTGGCAACCGCCGACTGGGTGCCGGTCAGTGCGGAAGGCTTCGGTAATCCGGCCAATGCCACGGTGTTCGAGGTCGCCACCTTCGATGGCCACATGTACGGCGGGACGGTCAACCCGCTAACCGGCGGCGAACTCTGGAAGAGCCGCGGCGGTGATGCGCCCTATCAGTGGACCCGGGTGTTTGATCAGGGAGCCGGGCGCGGCCAGCACAACGAGGTGATCAGCGCTCTGTGCGAGTTCCGCGGCGCCTTGTATGTCGGCTGCGGCATCATCAACGGTGGATATCACCATGCGGCGGGTATCGGGCCGGCGGCGGCCGAGATCATCCGGGTATGGCCGGATGACAGCTGGGATCTGGTGGTCGGGGAATCCCGCGTGACCGCGCAGGGTGCGAAGTACCCCCTGTCGGGCTACGGGGCCGGGTTTGACAACCTGTTTTGCGGGTATGTCTGGCGCTTTAGCGTGCATGACGGTTGGTTGTATGCCGGCACCATGTCCTGGCTCAACATGCTGCCCTATATTCAGGTGAACGCCTGGCCGCCGGATGTGCGCGCCCTTGTTGATGCCTGGGGTGAGGACGCACTGGTGCAGGGGCAGGGCGGTGCAGAAATCTGGCGAACGGCGGATGGGGTGAACTGGGAGCCGGTCACCCGTAATGGTTTCGGCAACCACTACAACTGGGGCATGCGGAATCTGGTGTCGACGCCGTACGGCCTGTTCGCGGCCACGGCGAACCCGTTTGGTCCCAAGGTGGCGGTCAAGCGCGCGGGCCAGTGGGAATACACCCCCAATCCGCGCGGTGGCTGCGAGGTATGGCTGGGGGCGCCCCCGGCGGCGCCGGCGCCATGAGCCCTCCTGTCAGGAATGCGCCCGCGCCGGTGTGGCTGCTCGCGGCGCCCTTCAGTGGCGTGACATCGGTCGCCGCGATGCTGAATCGGTACCCGGAGCTGTGGGTAACCGGCGAACTGGATCTGCTGCTGGCGGACCGGGTTTCGGACCTGTTGGCGATATTTTCCCTGAGCCAGGGAACCCAGGGTCACGGATTGCTGCGAACGCTGGCGCGGTTGCAATGGGAGCGTGACGACAGTCCCGCTATCCGCGCAGCCCAGCAGTGGCTGGAGGAGCGCCAGGACTGGCCATGTTCCGAGTTGCTGAATTTCCTGCGCGCTGCCGCGGCGCCCCGGCGGCTGGTGATTCCTGAACGGGACGCGCCCTTGCGGCCCCATGCGTTGCGACGGATTACGGCCTGGACTCCCGACGCCGATCTGGTGCATGTCGTCCGTCACCCGCTGCCGCAAGGAAAGTTGCTGGCCGCCTGGGCCCACGAGCGCCTGTATGTGCCCGTGGATTTCAAGGACTTTTCGCAGCAACCGCCGCAGGTCGATCCCCAGTTGCCCTGGCTGCGCGCCAACGAAAACATCGAGCGGCTTCGGCGGGACTGGTCGCCCGGGCATACATGTCTGGTGCATGCCGACACCACGAGTAATTCGCGCGGGGCGTTTCGCGCGGAACTGGAGCAGGCCCTAGGGCTGTCCGACGTACCCGCGTTGGCGCGCCCGGAGCAGGATGCCTCGGCTTGGCGGCTGGGTCGGCAGGGCCCCGATCTGGCGCCTGGGGGTTATGAGCCGGAGGCTGATCTGACATCGGCCATAACGGCGCTAGGAAACGTCCAAGAATGGTCTCTGACCATGTCCCTGCCGTGGCGGCGTGACCGGGCCGGTTTCACGCCCGAGGTGCGGGCATGCGCCCGTCGCCTGGGGTACGACGAGGGGTAAACGCCCGCGCCGGACGTTTACCCCCTCTGCTCACGACCTCAACTGGCCTCAGTCGTACAGTGGTTGAGTCAGCGTTTCCACTTCAAACCCCCCGGTGACTTCGCGAACACGGAAGGTCTCCGGTTGGAGCAAAGTCAGGCGCCCGTCAGCGGCGCGCTCCTCCAGGAAATCCAGTGTCGCTTCCACCTGCGCGAAGTCGACCTGTTGTTTCCATGGTGCCAGGTCGTAGCACCACCATTGCAGAGCCTGGAAACGCTCGACGATGCCGGGCGGGAACCGGTCCCGAATCACTTTGGCCGGTGATCCCACAGCAATGGTGTAGGGCGGAATGTCATGCGTGACGACACTCCGGGCCCCGATGACAGCGCCATCACCAATGGTGACGCCGCGTTTAATGAAGCAGCCGGCACCGATGTAGGCCTCGTGGCCAATGACGGTTTCCGGGGCCCCTGCTGCCCAGGCCGGGGCCTCGTCGTCGGTGGGGGCCAGCCGCGCGAAATCATCGAATGCGTACATTGCGGGGATATGGCTGGGCCGCGTAAACGCGAAGGGGTGATTGCTGAACCAGTCCATGGGATGTTCAGGCGGGCCGATGATGCTGGACTCGCCGATCTGAGAGTAGCGGCCCAGCCGGGTGCGGTACACGCTGGTCATCCCGGCGGCGTTGAAGAAGGTGAACGCGCCCACCGTGCAGGACTTCACGCGGTGCGCAAACAGCCATGCCGGCCGCTCGAAGGTCAGCCCCACCTTGAGCAGGCTCGGGTCCTGTAAGCGCAACCCGAATTTAGCCAGGGCGTGGCAATCGAGTGGCGATGAGGGCCGGGCGGCACGGGCGGCGCTATGGGGCGTCGGACGCCAAACAAAGCTGGGCGGATAGCGCAGGCCAGGGCTCTGCGCCGTGCGCATGGCGGGATACGGGATGACATCAGTCATGGAAGTTCTCGCAGTTCAGGTCAAATCGTCGAAGAACTTGCAGATCAGGCGGCGGGCGGCGTCACCAACCGCCCGTCGGTGCAGAACTCGTGTACGAATACCGATGGGCCCACATCAACCGAGAGCAGGCCGGAGCCCGCCCGGATCCGTGCGCTGTCATAGGGCAGCGTGGTTTTCAGCCCGACAACGGCATGGGCGGTGCCGCCGATGGAGCGACCCAGCAGGCTCAGCCCGGAGGCGTCGAGGCGAACCGAATCTTCCTGCACCTGGTCGTTCAGCAGCGTTGTCACCTGCACGTTGGATAACAGGCCGACATCGAGCAGCGATCCGGGGAACGACACGGCAAATACGGCAAATGAGCCGGCCGGGCGCACCGTGCCAGGTGCCAGATGGACATTCAGGTCGACAGACCCCAACAGCCCGCCAAGGCCTGACAGCGTTTGGCTGATCGCGGCGGCGGTCCGCAGGTCGTTGTCGATGGCCAGATCTTTGTCCGCCACGTTGTTCAGCAGTGAGGTCACGCTGTCACCGGCGAGGGTGCTCAGCAACCCGCCCAGCAAGCCGCCGACGAGACCGTTAAAGCCAACTTCGGTGGTCGCGCCGTCAAACAGCGACGCCGATTGAGTACAGATAAAGCCCTGCGCCGGCTGTGCGCCATTCCCGGCAATCGCATTGTCGCTCTCGCGAATAATGCCGCCGACGCTGCCGTCGTTTGGAAAGCCGGTATCGGTATTGCTGCCGTCGCCGAGCAACCCGTTGCTCCCATCGACGCCGTCGTCATCGATCACGGTACGGGCGCCGCTGCCGGATGAGTCACCTCCCGCGCTGCAGGCGGCCAGGGCGGTTGCAAGTGATAAGGCAGCGACTCGAGAGAGAAGGCGAGCAGACGATGAGGACGCGGTTGTCATAGCGGTAATCCCGGTAAAAAAAAGTTGGCGATGGAGGCCCGCGCGGGGCCATTCG
>JBDNBC010000295.1:0-9413 GCA_039768115.1 Oceanococcaceae bacterium | reverse complement strand
GCTCCAGCAGGCGGCGGTAGGCCTGGCGCAGACCGGCCTTGACCCCCTCGGGCTCCTCGCCCATGTACTCGTCGGGGACGAAGCCCAGCGGCCCGTCCTTGTCGCGCACCACGCCGTCGGCCAGGGCCACATCTTCGGCATGCAGCTGCCCGTCACGATACGAAAAATGATCCATCAGCGAGACTCGGTGGTCGGCGGGTTGGGCGAAGGGGACGGCGTGGCGGGCGTCACCGGCGGGTGGGTCGCGGTAGGCGCGAGGTACAGATTACCGCTCTGTCCACAGGCACTTAGCAAAACGGCGCCGGCCAGCAGCAGGGTCGTCAGGGCTGTGCAGGCACCACGCTGACTAGCGTTCGATGGTGTAGACCACATCCCCACCCGATTCCACGCCGGATTCGGTCTGCAGTGTCCACTTGCTGGAGATCGAGTAGCGCATGCGGAAGGTGTAGATCGGTTCGAAAAGGCCGATGCCATAGCTCACGTACAGACGGGGGTTGAGGTATTTTCCCAGAACCAGGGCGGCCTGGTTGGTATCTTCCCCCGGGCGGGTACCGATGCTCAGTTCATCCAGCCCCAATTTGCCCTTGAAGCGTTTGGCCAGGAAGTCACTGCCCTTCAGGCCCAGGGCCAGCGTGGCATTCTGCAAAGCGGCCGCATCCTCTTCGCCGGTGGTCGATTCGCTTTGCGCACTGCGGCCGAGAATCAACCACGATAGCTGGTCGGTGTGCGCCATGTCCGGGTCGGACCACAGCGACACCTGCGGCTTCGGCGCCGTGCCGCGCACCTGAATGCCCACCGTCACATCCGGGCTGGGTTTGCGAAAGGCGCGCAAATCGATGCCGGGATTCTCCAGCGGGCCGCCCGAATACAGGATGCGCCCGCGCTCCAGCGTGAGATCCTGGCCATAGGCCTTATAGCGTCCGTCCACCAGCTGCAGTGCCCCGGTGCCGCGCGGCGACTTGCCCGGTTCGACCTGCAAATCCAGCTCGCCGCGAATACCGGTGGTCAGGCCGAACCCGGCAAATTCCACCTTGCGCCCCAGCCTTACCTTGATGCGCGTGTACACATCGAGAGGCCCCTGCGCGCTCAAGACCTCACTGTTTTGATCCTGCAGGATGACCTGGTCACGGCTGGGCGCGACGTAGTCCGAGCCGGCGGATGGCAGTTCCGCCGGATGCAGGTCGGCCAGCGGGACATCGATGACACCACGAACGTTCACGCGCGCCGGCGTCAGCGCGACGGTCAAATCTGGGCTGATATCTACCCGACCCAGCGGCGAATCCAGCACCCGCAGATTGTCACCCTTGAGAGCCACTTTTCCGCTGCGCTCGACGACGTTGACATCGCCCGTGATCGCCAGCGTGCCGTCGGCACTGCGAAGCGCTCCGTTCAGGCTCAGCGTCTGCAGGTCACCCCTGGCCTGCAACCCGATGTCACGCAGGGTGATTTGCGGCGTATTCAGCACCATTTCACCGTTGGTGAGTTGGACATCAAGCGCCACCTCCGGCTGGTCATAGAGCGACCCGGACAGCGTTGCTGCGGCCTGCAATTGACCCTGCGCGCTGACGATCTCCGGGTTGAGAATCGTCAGCAGCGCCAGCTCGGTCCAGCGCAGACGAATGTCGCCAGCGGTGATGGCGCCGTCTGCGTCTGCCTGCACATCGACCTTCAGTCCCGCATCGCGCTGGCCGGGGATATCCAATTGCACCACGAGGCCGGCATCGCTGTAGCGCACGATACCGCGGCCCGGGCGCAAATCCAGCAGTGTCAGCGGCTCGTCGTCACGCACGCCAATCATCGTGATGGCGCTGGTGGTCAGCTCACCGTCAAGCCGGGGCGCCCCACCGGATGCGGGCAGCACCGCCGCCAGCGACAGCGACAGGTCGCCGCGCAGGTCCGTTGACTCATCACCGAGATGGCGCAACACGGATTGCAGCCCGTAAGTCTGCAGCTGTGCCGTGATGCCCTGGCCCCCCTTCTGGGGGCTGGCGCGCAAACACAGGCGCGTGGCGGACTCACTCCGCTCCAAGCAGGTGTCACTCAGCGTCCAGCCGCTGGCAGACTGGCGCAGGGTGCTGCGCGATTCGAGTTGCCATTCCTCAATCCCCGCGTAACGCAGGTAGAGATTGTCGATGCGGGCACGCAATGCCTTAAAGTCACGCAGATCGGCGACCAGGGCGGTTTTCAACGCCACATCCGCACCCGTCACGGTGATGGTGCTGCGCAGCGCGCCGCGTGGCCCCTGCAGGCCCATCTGCACCGTGTCGATGCGCTGGCCACCGGCATCGATGTCCTGAGCCTGCAACTGCCACTGCGAATCCTGGCCGGCACTCAGACGAATACGTCCGTTCCAACGCGCCGAACCGATTCGGGCCCCGGGCAGCTCCAGCCCCTGTGCCCCCCCGTCCAGCCGCAGGTTCGGCGCCTCAAAGGTTCCGCTCAGGCGACCTGAAGTATCGATAGACCCGGCTAGATCCGGGATGATCTGAGCAAGATCCGGGATTTTCGCGACAAAATTGAGCGACATCGTCTCTTCGATGCTGCCATCAACGGCGACCTGCGCATCGCCCCAGCGCAGCTCCGTGGACGCGAAGGCCACCTTGCGACCGCGCACGGTGACTCGTGGCGCGTCGACGCGCAGCGGTTGTTCCCGCCAACGGGCCTGCAATTGCAGTGCGTCGATATCGACCTCGGGATCTCCGCCCGTCCGGGGAATGCGCGCGGCCAATGTCCACTGGCCATTGATCGCCTCGGGCAGGTCTGCGGCCACGAACCCGAGATTCATGTCCTGCAGCTCGGCGCGCAGTGAAATGGCGAAGTCGTCGGGAAAGTCGATATCGCCACGCAGGCGCAGTTCACCGCCCGCATCGGGGCCGAGCACCAGCGAACGCAGACGCACGGCCTCGGGCTCCAGCGTCGCGTCCAGCCGGGCACTCAGGGCTGGCAGCTGCGGCTGGCGTAGCTCGGGAATGCTCAGCTGGACCCGGCCGTCGGCGTGATCAAACCGCAAGCGCAGCCGCTCCAGGGCGAACATGGGGGATGCAGTCGCGCCGGCCTGTTGGATGACCACATCGGAAATGTGCACCCGGCTCAAGCGCACGCGTGGCAGCTCGGGCAGCCGCAGGGGCGCCGTCGACGGTGCGGTGGTGGCCGCGTCGGCGGCCGGGCCGAGCCGCACGCGCACACCATCGACGCGCAGGCCATCAATGTGAATACGCCGGGCGAGCACATCACGCCAGCGCAGATCCCAGCGCAAGGTCCGCACGTAGACCCGCGTGGCCCCATCGTCCCAACCAACCCCGCTGATGGAGATCTCACCGAGCAGCGACCCGCGGACATCGCCGAGCAAGACCTGCGGCGGCAGTTGCGGACGCGCCATCAGCACCAGCCAGCGCAGGCCGCTCTCGGTGCACAGCCAGATGCTGCCGAAAAGCAACCCCGACCAGAACAGCATCCATGGCGAAAAGCGGTAGACCGCCCAGCGGATCACAGCTCGCCCCCGATGCCGATGTGCAGCTGGAAGCGGGTATTGGGATCGTCGTGCGGTGTGGCCACATCCACCCGTAGCATGCCCACCGGCGTCGCCCAGCGCAGCCCGACGCCGGTGGCCGAAACAAAATTGCTCAGCCAGTTGTTGCTGGCGCTGCCCATATCGTGAAACAGCGCGACCCCGTAGTCGCGCCAGATCAGCCGGTCGACCTCCACCGAGACGGTCTGCAGGTATTTGCCGCCAACAATCTCGCCGTCGTCATTGCGCGGGGCGATGCGGCGGTAGTCATAACCGCGGATGCTGCCGTCACCGCCGGCAAAAAAGCGCTGACTGACCGGCAGATCCTCCGTGTCGTCCAGCCAGTTGGCTCCGGCCCGCCCGCGAACAATCAGTCGCGAACGGCGCGACAGCGGGCGAATCCAGTTGGCGTTGACCTGCACCTGCAAGAACTGGGTACTCGAAATCAGCTCATCCGCCGCGCCGTGAACGTCGAGAAACACGGTGTAGCCCTTGCGCGGCAGCAGCAGGTCGTCGCGGTCGCGCAGCGTCAGGCTGATACCCGGGATGATCAGGTCGGTCCGCGTATCCCGGTTCTCCAGCCGAAAGCGCTCGCCTTCGTAATTCAGGTAGAAATTCCACAGACGCCGGTCGAATATGCGGTTGCGCGCCACGCCCGTCCGCAAGGTGGTGGTTTCGGTGTCCCCCAGCCTTTCGGTCAGCCGCTGCGTGCGCACGGCCCAGTTCGCCCCCGGCTCGGGCCCGGTGGGCAGGACGTAGCGCAGGCCCAGTTCGGTTTTCACCTCGGAGACGGTCGCCCGCGCATCGGCCTGATGACCGCGCCGATTCAGATAGCGCAGCTCCACCGCACCGGATATGCGCGGGCCGGTATCGGTGCCGTAGCCGAGGCCAATTTGCCAGCGTTGCGGTTTCCGCGCGGTGGCGCGGATGTTCACATCCACGCGCTGCGTTTCGGCATTCGGATGCGGGTCGACTTCGACTTCCTGAAAGTAATTCAGGTCGTACAGCCGCAGCCGCAGCTCCAGTAACTCGTCGGTGTTGAAGACATCGCCCTCGCGCACCGGGTCGAAGCGCTCGAGGAAATCCGCGTTGAGGATGTCCTGCTCGATACGAACCTTGCCGAAGCGATATTGCGGACCGGTCTCCAGGACGAGGCGCATGGTCGCGGTATGGGCATCGCGATCAATCTCCAGCACGCTGGTCTGATACTGCGCATCCAGGTAGCCGTCGTTCTGCGCCGCGTCAATCAACTGCGTCTTGATCCGGCTGTAGTCACGATGATCCAGCGGCTGGCCGAGCCGGGCCTCGGCCTGTTGCTGTGCCCTGGTCAGCCAGCGCGGCGCGGCACCATCGGCCACCGGGTTGAGCAGGCGAATTTCCGCACGGGCCCATTGTGCCCGCGGCCCGGGCTGAATCCGATAAATTGCCTGCGGCGGGGTGAGATCATCGCGCAATTCCGCGGCAATCTCCGGGCTGTAGTAGCCAAACGCCTGCAGGGCCGTCCGAATCTGCTGGCTGGCCTGGGCATGGCGCCGCCGGATCAGACGCGGATTGGCGTCGCCGGGCAGCAGGGCAATCCCCAGACTGGCCTGCACGCTCTTGGCCACGGCCCCATCCACGCCCAGCACCCGAACGTCAAACGCCCAGCCCGGCGAGCTGACGGCCCACAGCACAAGGACGCCAAGCCACCGACGGGCTGCAGTTCGAGTCGGACGCATCACATCAGCGGTCAGCGACTGCGACGCGCGGATTCGTCAGCCAGCGGCAGTAGGGGTTTGGCGGGGATTTTCTTCTGCAGCCAGTCGTGCAGGTCGCCCCAGATGGCGACGCGCTGCGCCGACGTTGGCATGATGCCGGCCGAACTCAGCTCGACGGTTAGCACCGGAATGCCCAACTGCACGCCGGCGTAATTGCCCAGTGAGCCGGGATAGGTGCCAAGCAGGTTCAGGTGCAGGTGACCGATGCGCCGTGGTGCTTCCGCCGGGCCGTCGAAGTCGACACTGTCCAGCGGAGCGTGCACGGCAACGATCACGTCGGGCTGAAAGCGAGCAATTTCGTCAACCAGCCAGCGGGTTTCCGGTTCGGACATCGGCCCGGGCCCGGGGTAGCGGCGCGGATCCCGGCGGGTGTGCTGCTCCCAGTAGACGCGGCTGTAGCGCTCCCACTGCGGGGTCGGCAGATTGCGATTCAGATCGACGCCATGCGCGTTCATGCGTCGGGAGGGTCGGTCAAGCAGCCCGTCCGGGTTCATGCTCGGAGTGACCCGCCAGTGCAGCCGCTGGGGATTGTCGTCCTCAAGGCGCTCGAGCCAGTCGAACACAATGCTGATAGCGGCCAGCTCGTCACCGTGAATACCGCCCACCACGAGCACCCGCGGGGCCATCGCACCCGCCGGAATATCACGCATCAGGATGGGTCGGCCGCGCACGCTACCACCGGCGCCGCGGTACCAGCCGGGGTGGTCGCAATAATGCGCCTTGACGCTGCCCAGGCGCCGGGCATAGTCAAGACAGTCATCGCGCACACTGGACGCGGCGCTGGCCGCCGTACTGGCCACGGCCGACGAAGTCGCTACGACCAGCAGCCCGGCGGCAAGCCAGCACGGCCGGGCCTGCCACGGCCGCATGTGGCGAGCAGGCCCCTGCACCCTAGCGTTTCCGTGAATCCTCGATCAGGAAATCCACGACTTTCAGCATGCCGCCAAAGCCGCCGCCTTCGCGACCGCTCGTCCAGTAGCGATTGTCCACCGCCATGGCCGGAACGGCCGGAATACCCAGGGCGCGAATCAGGGCTTCGCCTTGCGAGACCTTGCTTTCCACAGCAAAGCTATTGAACGTCCCGCGGAAATCTTCGGTACTGACGCCGTTGGCAACGAACACCTGTTCAATCTCCGCCTGGCTGGCCAACCGTTTACGGTCGCGGTGCATCGCCTGGAAGATGGCGTGGTGCACGGTATCGAGTACACCCAGCAGCTCGGCGGTGTAGTACGCCTTGGCGTGCAACTTGCCAATGTCCCGCCCCAGCGCCGTAGGCACGCGGCGGAAGTTCACGTCGTCGGGCTTGGTCTTGAGCCAGCTTTCGAGCAGCGGATCAAAATCCGCGCAATGCGGGCAGCCATACCAGAAGACTTCGACCACATCGGGCTGCGACGGGTTCGGGTCCGGAAACTCGGTACGCGCCGACTTGTAATGCTGCTCAGCCTGGAAGGCGGGGGTACTTTCGGCAGCCGTGCATGCCGCAGATAGGGCAAACAGCAGCAGGGCGGTCAGACGCATCATATTTTCTTCCCTCGAATCAATGGAGACCCGCCATGTATGACGCGAGCGCCTCAATTTCGGCATCCGTCAACCTAGCGGCCACTTGCGACATCATGATGGCACTGGCGGTTCCTGCACGTGTGCCGTCCCGGTAGGCCTTGAGGCTCAGCGCCGAGTAGGCCGCATGTTGCCCGGCGACCCGCGGATACTTGGCCGCGGCATTGCCTTTGCCCGCAGGGCCATGGCAGGCCGCACAGGCCGGCACGCCGGTTTCACTGTTACCACCGCGCCACAACGCTTCGCCGACCGGAACGAGGTCCGGGTTGGCCACACCGGGCGTCTGTTCCATCGATGCGTAGTACGCCGCCAGGTCGCGCATGTCCGCTTCCGACAGACCCACCGCCTGACCGTTCATCAGCGCATTCTTGCGCTCGCCGTTCTTGTAGGCGGCCAGCGAGCTGTACAGATACTGCCGATGCTGACCGGCGATCTTCGGCCATTCGGGGTTGACCGAATTGCCGTCGGCCCCGTGGCACGCGGCACACGCCGTGGATTTGGCCTTGCCGGCCTCGGGATCACCGTTGGCAGCGTGATCATTCGCGAAGCCGGGAGCCGCAAAGCTCAGCAGGGAGATCAGCAGCAGGGTATTTTTCATGGGTTCGGCCTCGATTGGCAGGGCGAATAACGAAGATTTAAGGAAACCATCGGATGATGACGAACGGCCGATTTCGCAGGATGCCACCCGCACTGCCAGTGGAGCACGTGGGCGCCCATGGCGACCTCTGCCTCCGTCATGCATGCGCAGCCCGGTATTCTAACGGATGAGCGCAACCGACCACACCGCGCGCTGGCGTCAGGTGCAATTCGCCACCAGCGTCGGCAAGCCCGAGCAACTGCCGCAAGGTGGCATCGAAGTGGCCTTTGCTGGCCGCAGCAATGCGGGCAAAAGCAGCACGCTGAACACCCTGTGTGACCAGAAGGGCCTGGCCCGGACCAGCCGCACGCCGGGCCGCACCCAGCTCATCAACCTGTTCACCTGGTCCGAGGATGCGCGGCTGGCCGACCTGCCCGGCTACGGCTACGCCAAGGCGCCGGAAGCGGTTCGCAAGCAATGGGCGGGCCTGGTGCAGCGCTACTTTGTCGAACATTCGCCGCTCAAGGGCGTGGTCGTGATCATGGATGCCCGCCGCCCACTGACCCCGCTGGATCAGCAAATGGTGATCTGGGCGCTGGCCGGGCATCTGCCGGTACTGTGCCTGCTCAACAAGGCCGACAAACTCTCGCGCGGGGCGGCCGCGGCCCAGTTGCAAAGCGCGCGCCGGACGCTGGCCACCCTGGACGGCGAGGTGCAGGCCGAGCTGTTTTCGGCCGCCACCGGGCTGAACCTTGCGCCGGTGCGCCGGCATCTGGAGTCCTGGCTATCGCCGGCCACCGCATGACCCCGGAGCGCCGCCAGCGTATCTGGGCCCTGGCGCTGCCGATCATCGGCGGCATGGCCTCGCAGAATGTCCTCAATCTGGTCGATACGGCCATGGTCGGCGCGCTCGGTGCCGAGGCGCTCGCCGCGGTGGGCATGGTCAGCTTTCTGATGTTTCTGTCGGTGGCGGCGATGACCGCGCTGTCGAGCGCGGTTCAGGCCCTGGCCTCGCGCCGTTTTGGAGCCGGCGACATGACCCGGGTGGCGCTGCCGCTCAATGCCGGGCTGCTGGTCTCGCTGGTGCTGGGCATTCCGCTGAGCTTGCTGATTTTCGCGCTCTCCGAACCCATTCTCGGGCTGGTGCTCGACGACTCGGCGGCGGTGGCCGAAGGGGTGCCCTACTTCGAGGCGCGGGCCCTGGCCGCGGCTTTTGTGGGCATGAATTTTTCCTACCGGGGCTATTTCGCCGCGGTGAACCAGACGCGGTTCTACCTGCGCACACTGCTGATCATGCACGCGGCCAATATCGTGCTCAGCTACGGGTTGATCTTCGGTCACTGGGGCCTGCCGGCTCTGGGTACGCAGGGCGCCGGGCTGGGCACGGCCCTGTCGATTGGTCTGGGTACGGTCATCTACACCGTGACCGCATGGCGGCAGGCGCGACCGCATGGTTTTCTCTCGGCCCGCCCGGGGCGCGAACAACTGCAGGGTTTGCTGCGGCTGGGCCTGCCCTCCTGCATTCAGCAAGTGTTTTTTGCGGGCGGGTTTGTCGCGCTGTTCTGGATCATCGGCCAGGTCGGCACGCCGGAGCTGGCCGTGGCCAACGTGCTGATCAACCTGACGCTGGTGGCTGTGCTGCCGGGCATGGGCTTTGGCATTGCCGCGGCCAGCCTGGTCGGTCAGTCGCTGGGCGCGCGTGCGCCGGACGACGCGCACCGCTGGGCCTGGGATGTCGTGCGCCTGTCGGCGCGGGTGTTTGGCGGCCTGGGCCTGCTGATGCTGCTGTTGCCCGGCCCCATCCTCGGGATATTCCTGCATGACCCGGCGCTGGTCGACATGGGCCGATTGCCGTTGCAGCTCATCGGCGCCGGCATGATTGTCGATGGTGCGGGGCTGATTCTGATGCAGGCCCTACTGGGCGCCGGCGCCGCGCGCAAGGTGATGCTCGTCAGTGTGGGCTTTCAGTGGGGCCTGTTCCTGCCGGCGGCCTGGCTGGCCGGGCCGTTGCTGG
>JBDNBC010000294.1:0-5540 GCA_039768115.1 Oceanococcaceae bacterium | reverse complement strand
GCCTAGGCCACAGGAGCAGCCAGTCGCCATCGCCATTACCTGTGCACGGCAATTCGAAACTAAAGGTCATCCTGCTAATCACCCAGCGAGCCTTGTAACAAGGGGCGCCGGGCTGTGATGTTCCCCGACGGGCGACGTAAAAAGCCGTCAGTCCAGGCGTGCCGGTCAATCCAGTCAATTATTCTTCTTGCGGGTCAATACACTGGCTTGGGGTAGGGCTAGCCTGCCGGTCAATCTCATCTGATACAGGTATCCACATGACGCCAAACTGGGTGTTCAATCGCAACACGACGGCCGACGAAGTGCTTCAGGGGCGTGATCTTTCCGGGAAGTTCGCTCTGGTCACGGGCGCCAACAGCGGCATCGGTTATGAGACGGCGCGGGCTCTTGCGGCAGCGGGTGCGCGTGTGCTGCTGGCCTGCCGCAATTCGACAACCGGTGCTCGTGCGGTCGCGGATATTCAGCGGGCACACCCGCAGGCGCAGGTCGAATTGGTCGCGCTGGATCTGGCCGCACCGCAGAGCGTCCAGGCCTGCACTGACGGCCTGGTGCAACGCGATGATGTTCCCCAACTGGACATTCTGATCTGCAATGCGGGGTCGATCTCAATGACCTATGTGACGACCGATCAGGGCATCGAAGGGACGGTTGCGGTGTGCCATCTGGGCCACTTTCAGCTGACTCAGGGGCTGCTGCCGCTGCTGCTCCAGGCCACTGCGCCCCGCGTGGTGATGGTGTCCAGCGAGTCGCACCGGTTCCCGCGCAAACTGAATTTTGACAGCCTGTTGCTGGCCAAGCATCAAAACCGCATCACGGCCTTCAATGCCTACGGGCAGGCCAAGCTGTGCAATACGTTGATGGCGCTGGAACTGCAGCGGCGTTACGGCGAGCAAGGTCTGACGGCCTGCGCGGTGCACCCGGGCAATCTGGTGACCACGGGTTTCGGCGACGAGTCTGTGTTGACGCAGGTGATCTTCAAGCTGGCCAGCCCCTTTACCAAGACACCCAATCAGGGGGCGGCCACCAGTGTACTGTGCGCCACCCATGAGCCCGCAGAGGATGTCGCCGGCAAGTACTTTTCACACTGTTGCCCGGTCAGGCCTTCTGCCGAGGCCGTCAACGCCGAAGTGGCGAAGCGGTTGTGGGAATTTACCGAGCAGCATCTTGCGGGCGCATCGGCATGACAGCCCAGTCCGTTTTCGCATGGGCTGATGATGCGCTGGGTCGATCGGACGCCGTGGAGCTTTCCGCCCGCATGCTAAAGGGGGAGGTCAGCTCTGGTGAACTGGTTGAGGCGGCCATCGCGCGGGCCGAGCGGGTCAATCCGCAGCTCAACGCGCTGGTAGTGGACAACTACGCGTCGGCGCGGGTGCGGGTGAAGAGCACGGATTCCGCGCAGGCGCCGCTGGCGGGTATCCCCAGTTTTATCAAGGACAACAGCGATGTGGCCGGCCTGCCCACCCGCCACGGCAGTCGCGCGACACCGGATCGGCCGGCGAAGAAGAATGGCCGTTTTGTTGAGCAGTTTTTGGCCACGGGGCTGCTGTGTCTGGGCAAGACCACAACCCCGGAGTTCGGCATTCCGCCGACCACGGAATCGCTACTCACCGGAGCGACTGGTAACCCCTGGCATACCGGGCATTCCAGTGGCGGCTCCTCTGGTGGCTCCGCCGCCCTGGTGACCGCCGGGGTGGTGCCCATCGCGCATGCCAATGACGGTGGGGGCTCGATTCGCATCCCCGCCGCCTGTTGCGGCCTGGTGGGCCTGAAGCCCAGCCAGAACCGGCTGGTCAACTACGACGGCACGAGCGCGCTGCCGATCAACGTGGTTCACGACGGGGTCGTCACCCGCACAGTCCGCGACACGGCCCTGTTCATGGCCGAGGCCGAAAAACATTATCGCAACCCGCGCCTGCCGGCGCTCGGGCATGTGCGGGAGCCCGGCTCTACGCGCTACCGCATCGGCTTTGTCAGGGCGGCGATGACCGGCCTGGCGCTGGACCCGGAGGTCAACCGTGTGCTGGAAGACACGGCCCGGCACTGCGCGGGCCTGGGCCACTACGTGGAGGAGGTTGCGTCGCCATTCGATAGCGGCATGGCCGATGATTTTCTGGATTACTACGCCTCCCTGTTCTTCGGCATGACGCGCCTGGGTCGGGTGCTGATGGGGCCGGGCTTTGCGGCACGCAAGGTCGAGAGGTTCACCGACGAATTTGCGGCCCGCTTCCGCCGGCGGATCTGGCGCTACCCCCTGGTGCTCAAACGCCTGCGGCAGGCGCGTGCCGTGACCGAGCGCCTGTATCAGGACTACGACCTGCTGCTCTGCCCGACGCTGAGCGCCCCGCCGCCGAAGAACGGCACATTGCTGGACGCCAGCCAGGGCAGTGAGGCCATCGTGCAACGGATGCTGGCCTTTGCCCCCTACACGGCCGTGCAGAACATCACCGGCGAGCCCGCAATCTCCCTGCCGCTGGGCCGCAGCGCACAGGGCCTGCCGATCAGCATGCAGTTTGCAGCGCGGTATGGCAACGATGCTTCGCTGCTGCGGCTGGCCTTCGAGCTGGAGAGCGCCGTAGGTTGGTCTTACGGGGACTGACGCCGCCCAAGGTCGGCAGGGAAGTGAGTCGCATCCTCCAACGGAGCCGCAGATCTGTTTGTTGCCCGCGGTGGGCAATCGGGTCAATGTGCCGGTCGTGGCGGTCAATATTTCTCCCGCGCCAAAGCGTAACGTCCACTCCAGCTAACGGCCCGCTCTACCTTGTGAACGGAGGCCAGCGTTGTAGGCTCAGGAGGCCAGTGAAAAATGACCGATGTGCATGTAGAGGCAGGAAGGCGATGGGTTTGGGTGGCCGGATTGAGCTTGATCGGGCTGAGCGCCTGCACCGGCGGGCGTGAGGCCGCGACCTCCGCGAGCGCGCAGGCCGCGCCGGAAGCCTTGCAGTGCATCGCCGACCATCCCTTTGTGACGCAATTCGACGGCCTTATCCAGGATCAGTCGCGTTATACCTATTCGACGTTTGATGGCGATGAGCCGCCGGTGGCCCCGGATTTGTTCCAGGATGCGCCCAGCGCCGCCGGCCTCCCGCGGCCTGCGGCCATCGGGGCGGTGGATTGCGCGCAGGCGGATCGCTACCGCGTGGGTGTGGCGCGTGCCGATATCACCGGGCCCTGGGCCGGGCGCAGTCGGGCGGGCTATGAAGCACCGGTGAATGTGCTCACGGGCCTGAGTCAACGGGTGTACGCACGGGCGTTTGTGATTGGCGACACCTGCAGCGGCAACAGCACGATTCTGGTCAACGCCGATCTCGGCTTCATGCATCGCAGCCTGCGGGACTCGGTGCTGCAACGGCTGGCGGATGACCCAGCGACGGCCGACATCGATGCCCGCAGCGTGCTGTTGACCGCGACCCACACGCACAATTTTTCCGGCGGTTACTCCTACGACATGATGTATACCGGCCTGCATCTGGGGCACAAGCCGGATGTGCTGGATGCGGCGGTCGAGGGCATGGTGGCGGCCATACAAGCGGCCTGGGCGAACGCCAAGTCCGCCGAGCCGGGTGCGCTGACGCTGGCCATGAACGAGTTGCTGCACACCAATGCCAATCGTCATCCCAGCGGCTATCGGCAGAACCCCGCTGAAGAGCGGGCCGAGTACCTGGACATCCATGGCGAGGATCAGTTGACCAATCGCCTGGTAACCCAGCTCAATCTGTACGGCGCAAACGATCAGCTCAAGGGTCTGCTGAACTGGTTCTCGGTGCACCCCACTGCCTCACTCGACGGGACATTGGGCGGTGGAGATACCAAAGGCTATGCCGCCTACGCCCTGGAAAAGGCCATCAACGGCAGTGCGGGCGGGGAGGGTGAGGCGGATGCCTTCGTCGCTGGCTTCCTGCAGTCGGATGAGGGCGATGTGATCCACGTTCGTTACATCGACAACACCATTGAGGGTGAGGAACGCTTGCCGCCGCTGGTGACGCAGGCGCTGGGGCCGCAGATCAATGCCCAGCTGGCCAATGTCGCGATCGGCGGAATTCGCCAGGCGGCCAATGCCGCGGCCCTGCTGCAAGCGGATCAACATCGTGTTCACGGCTCGATCGACTACCGCATGCGCTATGTCGATTTCAGCGACCAGACCGTCAACGATCCGGTCGTGCTGGCGTCCTTGCCGCACCCACCGGAGCTGGACAGCGAGCCGAAGCGCACTTGTGATCCGCTGTATGGCATGAGCAGCGTGGGCAAGGAAGTCTTTGGCAAATATCAGACCTGCGAGGATGGCCTGAATGTCCCGGTGGAGGAGTTCCTGGCCGACCTGAATGCCGGCAATGTTCAGCGCTCATTTGGGGATGCGGCCAAGGTGGCCCTGTGTGCCCTGTCAGGTCTGGACCTGAGCCCGGTGAACGGCGCCGACTACAGTTGCCAGGCCGAGAAAGGCTATTTTCTCGGGTTGGGTGACAAGGGGCCGGTCATCACCCAGGTGAGGCTGCCGCTACAACTCCTGAGAATCGGCAACTTCGCCGTGGTCTCATTGCCCTGGGAAATCACCACCATGGCCGGGCGACGAATCCGCGAGACGGTGCTGGCCGAAATGCGGCGCATCGGCGTGGACTATGTGGTGATCGCCGGTCTGTCCAACGAATATGTGGGCTACCTGACTACCCGAGAAGAGTACGCACGCCAAGGCTACGAAGCCTCGTCCAATCAGTTCGGGCCCTGGACCCTGGCCGTCGTTCAGCAGGAATTGCGGAACATGGCCTTGTCGATGGTGAATGCCACAACGCCCACCGCCGCGGACGCCATTGATCCGGGCACGCCGATCCTGCCCAATCTCGTCGGCCTGGACCCCTTTTTGCTGGATTTGCCGCTGCGCGGTGCCTTCACCACGCCGATTGATGATGTTCGTGACAGCTACGCCGCAGGCGAGTACCTGCGCTTCAGTTATCAGGCCGGCCACCCGAACAACAACACCTACCCCGACGCGCATTATTTCGAGATCGAAAGGCAGGCTGCGGATGGAAGTTGGCAGACCTGGGCCAGCGACGCTGACCCGGAAACAGTGCTGCACTGGCAGAGCAGTGCGCAGGATCAGTACCTGCCCGCCATCGATTCGGTGCTGGAGGTGGACTGGTTCATCAGCTACGACACCCCGCCCGGCGTCTACCGCATCGTGTATCGCACCTCGGCTCGCACGCTGCCGGTCGTGGGCGGGCTAACGGAATACGAGGCCGTGAGCCGCAGCTTCCAGGTGCACAACGATGCGCCCAGTTGTGCCTGGGGGGCGCCGCGATGAGCAGATATTCCCAGCGGGCATGCGTCTGAAGGGAACAGAGAACCCGGCTCGCCTCAGGCGCTTTGCGGCAGCACCGGCCAGACGCTTTCGATTTCACCTCGGCGTACCGCCAAGATGTCGCCGAATTGCAGCATCACGAACTCGCTCTGGGTCGGCCGATAGAACACGTAGTCGTCTACATCGAGCGCTACCTTGGCGCTGCCGTTGAGCATCTCCTGATTGGTGCTGTGGCCGTACAGGGGGTTGG
>JBDNBC010000293.1:0-17256 GCA_039768115.1 Oceanococcaceae bacterium | reverse complement strand
CGTGCTCGCACTGCGAGCAGACCGCGCGCGGCTGGTGGTCGCCATCCGGGGTGAGGACGCGCAATGGAGCGCTGCAGACGTGGCAAAAATTCAGCGCGGGTTGCATGAGGCTGGCATCGCAGAGCGATTTCTTGTCATCATTGCGTCTAGTATTGAATATAAATCGACGCCGGGGTTGGTCCCGCAGTCGAATGGCCATACCAACGAAGTAGGGAGACACATGGGGACATCCAACCGAACCGGAGCCGTGCGATGCGGTTTCGCCCTGGGCGCGGCGCTGACGGCCATGCCGGCCTTGGCGTTAGATCTCGATGTGTACGGAGGTGCGGGGTACCTGTATCTGGAAAGCACCATCGATACCGCGACCGACCTGCCGCCCGGCAACCCGACGCGCCCGGATACCGTGCAGCGGCTCGTCCGCAGTGAAGCGGATGGTGGCGCCATCATGGCGCATCTGGGTGTCTGGTTGTCCGAGAGCTTCGCGCTGGAAGTGCGCGGCGGATTTCCGCTTGATGATGCCGAATTCGATGACGCCAGCAACCCGCAGTACCGCGGCAACACGGCGGAAATTGAAGAAATGGTCGGCGTCTACCTGATGGCGCGGGCGCAGCCGCTGAGCTGGCTGGATGCCATGTTTCCGGTCGGCATGTCCCAGGTCAAGGTGGCGATGCCCAGCGAAACCGATGGTGACGCCACCAACGGGCCCGATGCCATTGTCAGCGCCGACGCGACGAGCATTTCCTATGGAATCGATCTGCGCTGGCGTTTGGGCACGCTGTTCTTTGACGAAGACAGCCTTCTGGGCAGCATTTCCGTCAATACCGGGTTCATGGTTTACGCCGACGATAACGACCTGGAGTCGCGCGGTTATAACGGCAGCCTGCAGATCGGCTACCAGTTCTGATTCCAGAGGCGCAGGCCTGGGCGGATTGCGCGCCCGGGCCCGCGAGCGCTAGAACGGCCAGATGAGCGGGGCGCTGATCACGGCCGTTGAGACGATTAGCAGGTTCATTGGCACGCCGATGCGCAGAAATTCGCGCAGCGTATAGCGGCCGGCACCGTAGACCATCAGGTTGGTCTGGTAGCCCAGTGGCGTGGCAAAACTGGCCGACGCGACGACCATCAACACCATCACGAAGGGCAGGGGGTTGACCCCCAGCTGTTCAGCTGTCGATAGCGCGATCGGGAAGCCGATGACCGCCGCGGCGTTGTTGGTGACGAATTCGGTCAGCACGGAGACCGTTAACGCGAGCATCAGCAGTGCCAACCACGGCTGTGCCCCGACCAGACTGAGCAGGCCGCCCGCGAGGGCCGCGGCCGCACCGGTGTCCTGCAGGCCGTAACCCAGCCCGAAAGCAGCCGCAATGGTCAGCAGCAGCGGGAAGTCGATCTGCGCCAGTGCGGCGCGCTGGCTGCAGCAGCGGCCGGCGATCATCAGCCCGGCAGCCACCATGGCCGCCTCCAGCATGCTCAGCAGGCCGGTGCCTGCGGTCACGACCATGCCGGCCAGCACCAGTAAGGCGAAGCCGACCTTATCTCGGTTCGGTGGCGCCGCACCGTCCACCTGCGAGACCAGGAAGAAATCCCGTGAGTTGCGCATCGCCACCACAAAGGACGGCAGGCACTCCACCAGCAGCGCATCACCGGGCTGGAGGATGATATCGCCCAGGCGTTCGCGCAGGCGCTGGCCGTTTCGCGACACGGCGATCACTGCCGCGTTGTAGCGGGTGCGGAACTGGCCCTCGCGGATGGACTTCCCGGCGACGGCGCACTGCGGAGCAACGACTGCCTCCGCCAGAATGCGCGCAGAGCGGTCGGAATCCAGCTTGAACACCTGATTGGTCGCCACGTCGAGGCCGGGAACGCGCTGCAGGTCGATGACCGAATCGACCACACCGACGAAAATCAACTGATCTTCCGCTTCCAGCACTTCCTCCGGGCTGACCATCGGCAGTGTGTGACCACGGCGCGAAATCTCCAGCAGATACAGCTGCGGCAGGTGGCGCAGGCCCGCCTGTTCGATGGTTTGTCCGGGCAGCGGGCCGTTGGCGGAGACCACCATCTCGACGGCATATTCTCGTGGATTGCGGTGGTGTTGCGGGTTGGAGTCACGATCGGGCAGCAGGCGTGGCGACAGCCACAACATGAAGGCGCTGCCGACCGCCACGCAAATCAACCCCAGCGGCGTGATGGCAAACAGCGTCAGGCCTTCGCGACCGGATTCGATCCACAGGCCGTTGACGACCAGGTTGGTGCTGGTGCCGATCAACGTGCACAGCCCGCCGAGAATCGCGAAGTAGGAGAGCGGAATGAGGAGTTTGGTCAGGGGCAGACGCAGGCTGCGTGCCCACTCGTTGACGGCCGGGATCAGCATCGCCACCACCGGCGTGTTGTTCATGAAGGCGCTGGCGCCCATGACCGGCGCCAGCAGCCGCGCCTGTGCCGCACGCACGCTGCGGGGGCGCCCCAGGGCGCCGCGGGCCAGCAGGGTGATGCCGCCGGTCTGCCGCAACCCTGCGACCACCACAAATAGGGCGCCGATGGTCATGACGCCGGGGTTGCCGAACCCGGCCAGGGCCCGTTCGGCGGGCACAATCCCCAGCAGTAGCATGATGGTGACCCCGCCCAGCAGGATGAGATACGGCTGCAGGCGACCGCTGGCCAGCCCGGCGAAGCACAGCACCACAATCGCGGTGGCCAGATAGGCGTCGATACTCATGGCCGCAGGCTACTGCTTCAGCCGGTAGCCGGTGCGGAAGATCCAGCGAACCCAGAGCAGGCCGAGCAGCAGGAACCCCAGCGAACTGCCGAGGCTGACCAGCATGCCCACATCGCCGCTGCCATAGAAGCACCAGCGAAAACCACTGATCAGGTACACCACCGGGTTGAGCAAGGCCACGCTTTGCCAATGCGCGGGCAGCATGTCGATGGAGTAAAAGGCCCCGCCGAGGAAGGTCAGTGGTGTCACCACCAGCATCGGGAAAAACTGCAGTTGCTCAAAGTTTTGCGCCCAGATGCCGATGATGAAACCGAACAAGCTGAAGGTCAGGCTCATTAGCGCCAGATACAGCAGCATCAGCAGCGGGTGGGCGAGCTGGATATCCACGAAGAGCGAGCCCGTGGCCAGAATAATCAGGCCCAGAATCAGCGACTTGGTGGCGGCCGCACCGACGTACCCCACGACAATTTCCAGCGGCGACAGGGGCGCTGACAGAATCTCGTAGATGGTGCCGGCAAATTGCGGGAAGAAAATGCCGAAGGAGGCGTTCGCCAGGCTCTGCGTGAATACCGTCAGCATGATCAGTCCGGGCACGATGAAGGCGCCATAGGGCACCCCGTCCACGGAGCTCATGCGCTCACCGATGGCGGCGCCAAAGACCACGAAGTACAGCGTCGTGGTCAGTACCGGCGCGACCAGGCTCTGCCACAGCGTGCGTTTCCAGCGCGCCATCTCGAAGCGGTAGATGGCCCACATGCCGCGCGTGTTCATGCCGGGGCCTCCGCGTGATCGGTTGCCGGGCTGTGCACCAGTTCCACGAAAATGTCCTCCAGCGAGCTTTCGCTGGTATTCAGGTCGGTGTACTCGATCTGCGCGGCATGCATGTCGGCGAGCAGGCGCGGGATGCGCTGCGCCCCCTGCGCGGCATCGAAGCGGTAGACCAGTTCATGGCCCTGATTTTCCAGCTGCAGCTCCCAGCTGTTGAGCGCAGCGGGAACGGTATCGAGTGGCTGAGCCAGATGCAGTCGCAGAATCCGCTTGCCCAGTGAGCGCATCAGCTCGGCTTTCTCTTCCACCACGATGATCCGGCCCTGATTGATCACGGCGACGCGATCGGCCATCTCCTGCGCCTCTTCGATGTAGTGCGTGGTCAGCAGTATCGTGACCCCGCGATGCCGAAGTTGATGAACCAAGTCCCATAGATTTCGTCGCAGCTCGACATCGACACCGGCGGTCGGCTCATCGAGAAACAGGATCTTCGGCTCATGGGCCAGCGCCTTGGCAATCATGACCCGGCGCTTCATGCCGCCGGAAAGCATGCGGATCTGATTATTGCGCTTGTCCCACAGGCTCAGATCGCGCAAGACGCTTTCAATATGTGTCGGTGAGGGCGGCAAACCGAACAGACCGCGGCTGAAACTGACCGTATCGATGACCGTCTCGAAAGCCTCGGTGTGCAGTTCCTGTGGCACCAGCCCGATGCGTTGGCGCGCCTCACGAAACTGCTGCTGATGGTCAAAGCCATCGACATCCACGGTGCCACTGCTGGGCTGCACAATGCCGCAGATGGCGCTGATCAGGGTGGTCTTGCCCGCGCCATTGGGGCCGAGCAGGGCAAAGATTTCGCCGCGCCGGATCTGCAGGTCAATGCCATGCAGCGCTGTAAACCCTCCGGCATACACCTTGCGTAGCTGGCGGACGGTCAACACGTCATCGCGGATCATGGCAAAAGCCGTTGGGGGAGCGCCGCAAGAATACTGACAGCCGACCGCGGGTGCAGGAATGCCATTCCGAGCCGAGGCCGACGCGGCTTGCTAGTCTTGCGTCGTGACCCTGCTGCGGCGGGCATTTCGTTTTATCTGGACGCAACTGCGCATGACCAGCACCACACTTTCTCCTTCGGCACGCCGCCTGCGCGATGCGCATGTCAGCTTTTTGCTGCAGCAGTGTCGTGGCCAGGCCCTGCGTCGGCTGATTCGCCTACAGGTGGAAGGCGTCCTCTCTGATCTCGCCCCCGTTCCTGTTGCGGAGCTGCTGAGCCGCGAAACGCTGAAAAGCCTGGTTGTCACGACCGTGCAGAAGCTCGACCTGGGCCCGGAGTTCGCCAGCCTGGTCGGAGCCATGGCGCGGCAAATGTACGACGACCCGATCTCCGATGAAATGACTCTGGCCGAAGTGCTGCCCGAAGTGGGTCTGGAGGTTCTTTTCGAGCAGATCATGGGGCTCTCGGCCTTGCGCGAGACCGTTATTCACGAACTGGTGCACAACCCGGTGTTCGCCGGGCTGGTTGCTGACTTGTTGCGGCAGGGTATCGGCGATTTTCTGCGCAGCAGCAGCGGCATGGAGAGGGTGCCCGGGGCGCCCGCCGCGCTGAAACTGGTTCAGGAGATGTTGAGCAAGGCCAGCGCCGGCAAAGCACTGGATGCGGGGCTCAAGCGCTTTGTGACCCGGCGCACCCGGGCCAGCCTGCAATCCAGCGAGGACTATTTGAACACGGCGTTCTCCGGCGACTCGGTGGGCGTGGGTGCTCGGCAGGTGTGGGAGAGCGTTCGTGACCGCCCGCTGGCCGAATTCCGCGAACTGATCTCCGCGCAGGAAGTAGAGGACCTGGCCATGCTGATCACCGCGTTCTGGCGGGATCTTCGCAACGGTGACTTCATGGCGGCCATGCTGGAGGCGGCGGTCGACGGGTTTTACACCCGCCACGAGCAGAGTACGGTCGCGACGGTGCTCGATGAGCTGGGCGTGACCCAGGACTTGTGGCGCACCGTATTGTCCCAGGCCTTGCCGGAAATTCTGCAAAATCTCGAAGCGCGCGGCGTACTCCAGCGCATGCTTGAGCGACTGCTCGATGATTTCTACACCAGCGATGATCTGGCCGAGGCGCTGGCTTCGCTATAAGACCGTGGCTACCGGCGGCGCACCCTAGGGCAGCGCGTTGAAGACTCGGATGTCCGTGCTGCCGCGGGGCATATCGATGGCGGTGCCATCCTCGCCCAACGTGATCGGCCCGGCGAAGTGTCGGTCGGCGTCGCGCATGAAGATTCGTTCCAGCGGGCGTGCGGGCAGGGCCGGCACGATGTGGTGGTAGAGCAGATGCCGGACACCGGCGGTTGACGCGGACTGTGCGGCCTGCACAGGGGTGGTGTGGTAGTCGGGAATGTCGTCAAAGATCTGCACCAGCTGCGCGTTGCCGGCACCTACCGCCGCCGCGCGCATGACCTTCAGGACATCCGGCGACAAGGCTTCATGGATAAGCAGATCCGCGCCCTGAGCGACCCGCTCGAGGTTGCGGCTGGGCGCGGTATCACCACTGATCACCACGCTGCGGCCGGCGTAGTCAAAGCGATAGCCCACGGCCGGCTCGATGGGCGGGTGTTCGACCTGAAACGCCGTAATGCGCAGCCCGGCCTCGTCAAGAATGATGCGGTCGCTGTTCGCCGCGGGTGGGGCAAAGGGTTGCGCAACGCCGCCCGCGCCGCTGGGCCGCATCACGTCGGCGCCGTGGTGCGCGACGCGGTAACCGAAATCCTGACGGTAGGCCTGATTGAACCCGGCAACGACCTCGCCGACGCCGATCGGCCCGATCACCGGCATCGGGGCGGCGTGCTGTCCTGCGGCCCAGCGCTGCATCAGCAATTCGCCGAGTCCATCAATGTGGTCGGAGTGGAAGTGCGTCAATAGAACGGCCTCGAGAGCGGCATACGGCACGCCCATCATTCCGATATTGCCCGCGGCACCCGAGCCGATATCGACGACAAAAACCCGGTCTCCGGCGATGACCAGAGTGCAGGGCCCGGCACGGCGCGGGTCCGGCATGGGTGAGCCGGCACCGCACAAACGCACATGCAGGCCGTCGGGCAGTTCGGTGAACATCGCGCCCGACATCCGCGGCACCGCCTGCGACTGCACCAGCCGGTTGACCAGCGTGTCCCGCCAGATCAGGACCGCGGCCAGGGCCACGCCCGCGAGCAACAGCAATCCGAGCAGGGTGCGACGAAGAATACGGGTCATGGGAGCCTCCTGATGTCGATAGGGGGGCGCCGCTCAGAGCGGCGGCGTTTGCAAAGGGGGTGGGTGGGCATCCGCGGCGCACCGGAACCCCACGTGCTCGAAGGTGCTCTCGGCGCTGCTGGCGCCGCGCGCCGCGACCCGAAATCCGTGGCAGACATCCGGGTCGCACAGAAACGAACCGCCGCGGTGAACCATCGGTTGCTGATCATGAGCTGACACGGTCGGCGGGAGGTTCGGGCGCTGCCATCGCGTGGTGGCAAGCGTGGTCATCTCGCTGACCGGCGAATTCAGCTGGTGGGCGACAGCCGGGTGCGGGTAGGGGCGTTGCGGGCTTGCCGTCCATTCCCAGACATTCCCGGCCATGTCCGTCAGCCCGCGGGGGGCGATACCGGTGAGGCCAACCGGCGCGGTGTAGCGATAGGCGTCGGCCCTGTCATTGTGCTGCGGGAAATGGCCGGTCCAGATGTTGGCCAGGTACTGGCCTTCGCGGATCAGCGTGTCACCGAAGGCATACTGCGGGTTGCCCGCGTGGCCGCTGCGGGCGGCGTGCTCCCACTCGTACTCGGTAGGCAGCCGTCGGCCGTGCCAGTGACAGTAACTCTGCGCATCAAACCAGCTGACCTGCGTCACCGGGTGAGTGGCGGGCGCGGGCGGAGCCTCCGGGCCCTGGGGATGCGACCAGCGCGCGCCCGGTTTCAGCATCCAGCCCTCCCCAGCCGCAAACACGATGCCGTCACCATGCTGCTCGGCGTGCGTGCGCGCTCCCGTGCGCGCAACGAAATCGGCAAATTGGGCAACGGTAACCGGGTGGATTTCCAGCGCGAATGGTTCGAGCATCACCGCATGTTCCGGCTGCTCCATGGGAAGTCCGCGCGCATCGCCAACACGGGTTGGCCCCCCGGGGAACAATCGCAAAGGCGTGGCGCTGGTGTGCTCAACCGCGGCCATTGGCGCTTCGGCGGCCATCATCACTGCCGGGGCGAGCAGACCGACTCCCAGCAGCAGGGCGGACCCCGCCAGGCGCGTCAGGCGCAGAGCGGTCGGCGCGATCACGGTGCGAGCATCTTCATGATATGGCGAGGGAATTCCGGCTTGCGAAGGCGCAGGCCGCAGTGTACAAGTTGACACCCTGTAAAGTAAATTCGGGTTCGACCTATGACCTCATCATCACCGGCGGGCGCGCTGGCGCCCTATCGTCACTACGGTTGGGAGCTGTCGCTGTACAGCGGCAAAACCCGCGCATACCTGAGGCACAAGGGCCTGCCCTTTGACGAAAAGATATGCACCGTGCGCGACATGGCCCGCATCCGCAAAAAAACCGGCGCCACGGTCATGCCGGTACTCGTCACGCCACAAGGCGAATGGCTGCAGGACACTTCGCACATCATCGATACGCTGGAGCAACGGCATCCTCAGCGCGCGATGCTGCCGGACACACCGCGGCAGCGCCTGGTGAGTTATCTGCTGGAAGCCTGGGGCGATGAATTCTGGCTGCCACCGGCGATGCACTACCGCTGGAGCTTTCCCGAAAATTTCCGCGAGCAGTTCGCACCGGAAGCGGGGCGGCAGCTGTTGCCCTGGGCACCGCGGATGGTGCAGCAAATGCTGGCCAAGCGGCTCGCCGGCACCTTGCGCGGCTTCTGTTCGGGGCTGGGCGTGCGCAGCGGGCAAACCCGGCTGATCGAACAGTGGACTGAGCACATGTGTGACGTGCTTGATGCCCACTTCGCCCGGCATGATTATCTGCTCGGAAGCCGGCCCAGCCTGGGTGATTTCGGCCTGATTGCACCGCTCTATGCGCATTTGGGGCGCGATCCGTATCCGCGGCGGACGCTGGTGGCCCCGCGACCACACCTGGCCGAATGGATCAGGCGCATGCAGCATCCGCCGGCCGATACCGGCGGCGAATGGATGGCCGACGATGGCATCCCGGATACGCTAGCGCCGGTGCTCGAGGCGCTGGTGCGGGAATTCGGAGCCTACCTGCGCGCGACCATCGCCGCCATCCCGGCCGCGGCGGCCGCAGTCGTGCCTGGCCGCGGGCTGCCGCGGGCGCTTGGCGACGTCGACATCCCCTACGGCGGTGCCAGCTTTCGCTTGCAGGGGCGCCCGTTCAGTGTGTGGATGGCGCAACGCGCGCTGCCCACCTGGCAGTCGCTGCCCGCTGACGGTCGAACCGCGGTTTGCGCCAGCGGTCTGCCGGCCGGTTGTGCCGAACTGCTGGATGACCTTGACCATGCGCCAACGTTGCGACGGCGCGCCCTGTGGATATTCGTTGATTAGGCGAAATGACGCCGATGAGCGCAACTTCTTTCGCGCTGCCCGGTCGATGATCGTTAAATATTTGTACAACGTCCCGGTGGGCTCGGCCACCGCGTAACCGTCAGCGCCGCTCCCGGAGTGGGCGATAGCGGCTTCGTTGTGGGCGTCACAGGGAGCCGTAAGCGATGGTCGACGCGCCAGGGATGACGACGACGAGACGAGAAGCAGGCGAGTCGTGGAGACCCCTGCTGACGCGGGTGATGCTCGCATGCGTGGTCGGCGGGTTGGCCAGCACAGCACTGCCCACGGCAGCCCGTGATCGCGTGCCCGTGGACTACGTTCTTCCCGTGCCCGCCGCGTCCGTCGCGCCCTTACGGTTCACCGGCACCGTGCGCAGTCCCGAATCCGCGCAGCTGTCGGTTGATATCGCGGGCCGGGTGGACGACATGCGGGTGGCCGTCGGGCAACGGGTGCAGCGCGGTGAGGTCCTGCTGCGGCTCGACGATACGCTCGCCGCGCTGGAATCGGCCGCGGCGGAAGCGGCATTGAGTGAAGCCCGGGTGGGCCGCGATGATGCGCAGCGCCTGCGTGATGAGGCCGCGCCGCTGGCGCGCGACGGCAGCTTGCCGAAGTCCGAGCAGCGCTCACGCGAGGCGGAACTCCAGCGGGCCGAAGCGGCGCTGCTGCGCCTGGCTGCCGCGCGTGACCTGGCGGTGGCACGACAGGCGCGGCATGTCGTGCGGGCGCCGGCTGACGGAGTGATCCATCGGCGGCATGTCGCCGCGGGCAGCTGGCTCAGCCCCGGTGACGCCGTCATTGATTTCGTTTCGCTGGATGGTCTGGTGGTGGATGTGCGGGTGCCCCAGGACGTGCTGCCCGAGCTCGGCGCCCAGGCGGCCACCGTTCGGTTGGAAGCCTATCCGGCATACACCGAGCCCGCGGCCGCGGCGCAGCCAGTCCCGGTGGTTGATGAGGGCTCGCGCACGGTCCTGTTGCGCATTCCTCTGCTCGAAGGGCAAGGGCGGGCGTTGCCGGGCATGTCGGCCCTTGTCACGTTGTCGCGCAATGTGGCGGCGGATGCTGTGGCGATTCCCCGCGATGCGGTGCTGCGCTTTCCCGATGGCAGCCGTGTGGTGTGGGTCATCGCGGGGGAAGGCGAACAGGCGGCCGCGCGTCGACGGGCGCTCCCCGGTGCGGTCGAGCGCGGTGAGGAGGTGCTGGTCCGCCGTGGCTTGCGCGTTGATGAGCGGGTGGTGGTGCGTGGCAATGAATCGCTGAGCGAGGGTCAGCCGGTGCAGGCGCGGCCGTTTGCCGGGTCGCGCTGATGGAGTATCTATTCCGTCGCGGCACTTTGCTGACGGTCATCACCCTTGTCGTGTGCGTGCTTGGTGTGCTGGCCGTGTTCCGCGTGCCGATCCAGATGATCCCGGATCTCGAAGTGCGCACGATTTCGGTGGAAACGCGCTGGTCGGGTGCGACGCCGCAGGATGTTGAGAAAGACATCCTGGTCGAGCAGGAGGAATATCTACGCGCCATCCCCGGCCTGACCCGGCTGAAGGCGCAGGCCAGCACCGGCCGGGCCGAGATCGAGCTGGAGTTTCCCTTCGGGACCGACATCACCCAGGCGCTGCTGGACGTCAACAATGCGCTGGCGCAGGTGCCGGCCTACCCGGAAAACGTGGATCAGCCCACGGTGTCGGCCAGTTCGTTTTCGCAGAACGCGTTCATGTATCTGCGGGTGCAGACCGAGCCGGGTAACCCGCTGGGGCTGGACATCAACTTGTTGCAGGACTATGTCGATGACAACGTGCGGCCGCGCCTGGAACGGGTCCCCGGCGTGGCCAAGGTGGATGTGGGCGGCGGGGCCGAGCGGCAGATCCAGATCCTGATTGACGCCACCGCGCTGGCCGCGCGCGGGCTGACGCTGGCGGACGTGCGAACCGCCATTCGCGCTCGCAACCGCGATCGCTCCGGTGGTGACATCGACTCGGGCAAACGACGTTTCCTGTTGCGCACCGTCGGCCGGGTGCGCGATGTCGACGCCCTGCGCGAGCTGATTATCGCGCGCAACGGCGACAGTCTGGTCCGGCTCAGCGATGTGGCGGAAGTGCGACTGGATCACTTCGAGCCGCGCAGCCTGTCGATGACCGACGGCGAGGCGGCGATCGGCCTGTCGGTGCGGCGTCTGGCCGGTTCCAATGTGGTCGAGATCAAGCGCAACATGCTGCCGGTCATTGAGGACATCAACAGCAACGTTCTTGCGGGGGTGGGCTTGCGCCTCCGACTGCTCACCGATGACGTCAAGTATGTCCAGGCGTCGGTCGCCAACGTCTGGCAGAACCTGATGCTCGGGGCGGTGCTGGCCGCGTTCACGATGTGGCTGTTCCTGCGCTCGGTGCCCGCTACGCTCGTCGGTGTGCTGGGCATTCCGATCTGCACCATCGCCGCGTTTCTGGGTTTGCTGGCCTTTGGCCGCACCATCAACGTGATCTCGCTGGCCGGGGTGGCCTTTGCCATCGGCATGACGCTCGACAACAGCATCGTTGTGCTCGAGGCTATCGAGCGCGAACGCCGCCGCGGGGTGGCAGCACTGGACGCGGCCGTGGCCGGCGTGCGCCGGGTCTGGCCGGCGGTACTGGCCTCCACCATGACCACGGTGCTGGTATTCGCACCGATTCTGTTCATCGAGGAAGAGGCCGGGCAGCTCTATTCGGATGTGGCCGTGGCCATCGGGGCGGCGATCCTGGTTTCGATGCTGGTCGCCACCACGTTGATTCCCGCCGCCAGCCTGCGCCTGACGTTTGCGCCGGCCCTCGTGCCAGTCGATGGCAAGGAGACCGTCGGTGAGCCGAGGTTACTGCGGGTGGTGCGCATCCTCATCGCGACACCGCTGCGCCGGCTGCTGTATCTGCTGGGCATGGTGTGTATCACGGGCTGGATTCTGTTCGCGCTGCGCCCGCCAGCGGAGTACCTGCCCGAGGGCGAAGAGCCGAAGACCTTCGCCCGGATGATCGCGCCGCCCGGCTACAACCTGACCGAAATGACCGCTGTCGCCGGACGGGTGCAAGCCGATCTCATGCCATTCGTCAATGCCGATCCCGCGGCTTTCACGCGCGGTGAGCTGGACGTGCCGCCCATGGCCTACATGAATGTGGGTGTCGACCCGGGCGGCATGCGCATCATTGCGGAAACGGTGGATCCGCAACAGATTAACGCGTTAATGACCGCACTGACGGATCGTTATCGCGAGGAGCCGGGAATGCGGGCCTTCGCCGCCCGCGGGTCGATTATCTCCAGTAACGATGGTGGTACACGCAGCGTTAATGTGGATATCGCCGGGGCGGAACTGGCGGATTTGTTTGTGGCCGCACAGCGCGTGTACGACCGGGCGGAGCAGGTATTCAGCAATCCGCAAATCAACTCTGAGCCCCGCTCGCTGAGCCTGACGCAGCCGCTGATTCAGATTCTCCCCCGCTGGGACCGGCTGGCCGAGGCCGGAGTATCGGCCGAAGAGTTCGGCTATGCCGTGGCGGCGCTGGCGGACGGGGCCTTTGTCGATGAGTTTTTCATCGGCGATGACAAGGTCGATATGTTCCTCTTCGAGCAGGCCGGCTACGGCCAGACGCTCGCGCAGCTGCCGGACCTGCCGCTGGCCACGCCCCAGGGCATCGTGCCGCTGTCGGCGCTGGCCGACCTGAAAGAAGTGGCGGACACCGACCAGGTGCGGCGTATCAACGGGCGGCGCACGGTCACGCTCAACATCATTGCGCCCCGCGAGATTGCGCTGGAAACCGCGGTGGCGCGGGTGCGTAGCGAGGTGCTGGGTGCGCTCATCGCCGAAGGGCAGATTCCCCAGGGCGTCACGCTGGACATCTCCGGCGCGGCAGACCAGCTCGACGCCACGCAGCAGGCGCTCGGCGCAAATTTCGTCGTGGCCGTCGTGCTGTGTTATCTGCTGCTGGTGGCGATCTTTACCCACTGGGGCTATCCGCTGATCATTCTCACCAGCGTGCCCATTGGGCTGGCGGGGGGCATCGCCGGACTGCTGCTGATGAACCTGTTCGTGCGTCAGCCTTTCGACATGATTTCAATGCTCGGCTTTCTGATTCTGCTTGGCACGGTGGTCAACAACCCGATCCTGATCGTTGACCAGGCGCGCTACAACCTGCGTGAACGGGGCCTGGCCATCGAGGAGGCGGTGACTCAAGCGGTGCGCACGCGGGTGCGGCCGATCCTCATGTCGATGACCACCACCATTGTGGGGCTGTCGCCGCTGGTACTCATCCCGGGCGCCGGGACGGAACTGTATCGGGGTGTGGGGGCCATCGTACTCTTCGGGCTGCTCTTCTCGACCCTGGTCACGCTGACCTTCCTGCCGGTGCTGCTTACTACCATTTTTCGCTGGAAACACCGTCATCCGGGCGCCATGCAGACGCTTGCCTAGGGCGATAGCCGAAGGCCCACCTCGGTGATCTGCAGGCCTTGCATGCCGTGCACGACCAGATCCGCGTTGCCCAGATGCAGCCGATCGCCGATGACAGGGTGTGGCAGCGCACTGCTCAGGAACTCGGCACAGGTCAGCGTGGTGGCATGGGTCGGTACGGTGATCTGATACAGCGCGACCAGGTCCGCCACCGGGGCATCCCCGCAAATCACGAATTCGCCGAAGAACCGCGTCTGCGCGGCCTGCCGGGCAGCGGCGCTGGCCTCGAACAGGCGGTCGAGGTCGTCGACCTGGTCCCGGTGGCACAGCAGGCTGATGTAGTCGCCGGGCGCCAGGGGGACTTTCCGCGGCGTGGGCAACACATGACTGCCGCGGGACAGCGTGATGACGCGCACGCCCTCGGGCAGGCCAATGGATTGCAGGCTGCAGTCGCTGTGGGCCGAGCGCGCCGGCAGGCGGTAGCTGACGATCTCATGGTCGGTGGTGCCGGGCAGGTCGATTTCCACGCGGCGCAGGCGGGCATGGTTTTGCGGTACGAACAGGCCCAGCAGCCGGGCCATTCCGGCCAGCGAGCTGCCCTGCACGATCAGCGACACCAGCACGATGACGAAGGCGATATTGAAATACATCTCGCCCTCGGGAAGCCCCGCCAGAATCGGGTAGGTGGCCAGCAGAATCGGCACCGAGCCGCGCAGTCCCACCCAGGCAATGAAGGACTGCTCGCGCCAGGGCAGTCGGAACGGCAGCAGGCCCAGGCCCACGGCCAGCGGCCGCGCCACCAGGATCAGGCACAAAGCGATGGCGACAGCAGGCGCGGCCAGACGTAGCAATTCCGACGGCGTGGCGAGCATGCCGAGGATGATGAACATCCCGATCTGAGCCAGCCAGGCGACACCGTCATGAAACCGCAGCACACCGCCGAGCCCGCGCGGGCGGCGGTGGCCGACCAGCAAGCCGGCCACATACACCGCGAGAAAGCCGCTGCCGCCCAGCGTGGCGGTGATACCGAACAGCAGCAGGGCGCCGGCCAGAGCCAGCAACGGGGTCATCGTGTCGCTCAGGCCCAGGCGATTGAGGGCCTGCGCGAGCAGCGCTCCGCCGGTCACGCCCAGGAGCAGGCCGAGACCCATCTGCTGGATGAACAGCTGACTGACGGTCAGAACATCGTCACTGAGCTGGCCATTGAGCAGACCGATCAGCAACAGCGTCAGAAAGATCGCCATCGGGTCGTTGCTACCGGATTCGACCTCCAACGTGGCGCTGACGCGACGGTTCAGCGACAGTGAGCGCGCCGACAGCAGGGCAAATACCGCCGCCGCATCGGTGGAGCCGACGATGGCGCCCAGCAGCAGTCCCTGCAGCAGGTCCAGTCCGAGCAGCCAGCTCGCAAACAGCCCGGTGACGCCGGCCGTGACCGCGACACCGAATGTCGCCAGGCTCAGCGCCGGGCCCCAGGACAGTTGCAGCTGCGCCAGTGGCGTGCGCATGCCGCCATCGAACAGGATCACCGCGAGTGCCGTAGTGCAGGCCAGGTTCGCCAGGGCAAAGTCGTCGAAGGGAATGCCGCCGACGCCGTCTTCCCCGGCGAGCATGCCCAGCACCAGAAACACCACCAGCAATGGCACGCCCAGGCGAGGGGTGACCAGAGTGGCCAGCAGGCTCAGCGTCAGCAGCACGCCTGCCAGCAGCAGCAACGAGCTGGAGAGTTCCATGCGGGCAGTGTACCCACAACGTCAGGGCTATCCGGGCGACGGGGGCGGTCGTTGCGGTCCGCGTGACGCGGCTCCTGCCGCTAGCGGGCGGCCGGGTCGTGTTGCTGGATGGCGCGGATCAGTTGCTGGCACAACCGCGTCGCGTCCTCGCGACTGATTTCCTGCTCGTCCACCATCTGGTGCGCCCCCCAGAAGGCCATGTTGAGCATCCAGGCCAGCGTGCGCGCCTGCGGTTCCGGTAGCTGGCTGTAGCGCATGGTGGTGGGCGTCCACAGTTTCACCAGCAGATGGCGAACCTTCGTGCTGACGCGTGCCGCTTCGGGGTTGCCGCCCTCGGCCGCGGCCAGCATCTGCCACAGCGCGCGCACCCGCTGCGGCGGTTCGTCAAAGGTGATGCGCTCGGTGACGGCGATGAGGTCGTCCACGCTCAGGTCGGGGTTGGCCACATGCGCGCGAATGGCCTCGTACTGATGCCGGAACAAATGCGTCATGGTTTCGGCCAGCAGATCGTTGACCGACGGGAAGTGCTGGTATACCAGCTGGCGACTGACCTTCGCCGCATCGGCCAGCGAGATCATGCTCAGCGCCGCCCAGCCGCGCTCCTCGACGATGGATGCCGCCACATCGAGCAGCGCCGTGCGTCGATCCTCGCGGGCCAGATAGGGTCGCTTGTCAGTGGGTTCAGGCACAGGTGGGGCCAATTAATGGTATCCGGGAATATACGCGATGAGCCGGCCCATCTCAGGCGACTTGCTAAAACTTTACACGACGTAAATAATCACGTCTCTGGTGGGGTGGAGACACAATGTGGTTGAGTGGAAACGGGGTCGTCACGGGCAAATTGCCGGGGTTGCGGGCCTGCTGCTGGCGGTCAGCCTGCCGGCTCCGGCTCAGGAGGGCGCGTGGCGGGACTGGCTTTCGGCCTGGCAGGTGACGGGTAGCCTGTCGGCCGGGGTCGGCGTGCGTCTGCAGGACCCGAAACCATCGCTGATTGGCAAGAGCAACCTCGATCCGGCCCTGTGCCGCGATGACGCCTGCATTTCGCAGACCGGTGACCCCGAACCGAATCAGCGTCTGGTCGACGCGCCAGGGCTATTCACGGTCTCCAGTGACGACGCGCAGCTCAATTACGCCGGTGGTGACCTGACCAGTGCGCCGGTTCGCGGCACGCTGGAGCTGTTCGGCCAATGGGGGGAATGGTCGCTGAAAGTCGGTGGACTGGGTTTTTACGATTTCGTTAACGCGGATTTCACCGAGACCAATTTCAATACCGATTTCCAGCCGGCACGCGAGCGGCGCACGCGGCGGGTCGAGAAGGTCGTCGGGCGACGGGTGGATCTGCGCGATGCGGCGCTGACCGGCCTGGTGGACATTCCCGGCCTCGCCAGCCCGCTGTTTGTCAGTGTCGGCCAGCAAACCCTGCGCTGGGGTGAGGCCTCGATTCTGGTGCTTAACAGCCTGGCCGAGTGGACACCTCCCGATGTGACCCTGTTGACCCAGCCGGGCATCGCACTCAGTGAGGTGTTTCAGCCGGTGCCGCTATTCAGTGCGGGCATGGCGCTGACGGACCGCGTGCAACTGGACGTGATTTACCAGTTTGGCTGGCGGCCAGTGCGCCTGCCACCCGTGGGCAGTTTTTTTTCCTTCAACGACATCGTCGAGGGTGAGGATTTCAGCGTCGGGTTCGGCAACTTCCCCGAGGACCCGGAGCGCTTGTATCGGCAGCCCGGCCTGGCCCAGCTTGCCTCGAACAGTTCCCGCACTGCGTTCATTGCCGCGCAGGATGAACCCCGTCATGACGGCCAGTTCGGGGCCAAGCTCGGCCTTTTCACCGACTGGCTTGGCGGCACGGAAATCGGGCTGTACTTTGCGCGCACGCACAGCCGGCTGCCGATTTTGTCGTCCTTCGCCGCCGAAGAAAGCTGCGCCCGCCAGACCCCGACGCCGAATGCGCTCACCGTGCTGGTGGCCTGCGGCGGGTTTACTGGCGGCGCTAACCCCTTCGCTGGTGATGGTGTGCTGGCTCCCCTTGCCGAGCAGGTCGAAACACTGATTGGTAATGGCCAGTTCGATGCCGTGCTGGACTTACTGGCGCCCTTTAGCGG
>JBDNBC010000292.1:0-4989 GCA_039768115.1 Oceanococcaceae bacterium | reverse complement strand
GCCATCTGGCGGCGGTGCTCGGGCTGCGCTTCGTCGGCGTGCCATTGACCGCGGCGTTCGAGCTGGACATGCCGGCAATGTGTCAGGCGATCGAAGAACACCAGCCGGCACTGGTATTTATCGCCAGCCCCAATAACCCCACGGGCAATCGCTTTGCCGATGCTGATCTGGAAGTGCTGGCGGGGCTGACGCCGGGGTTGTTCGTGCTTGATGAGGCCTACATCCCGTATGCCGGCGGCGACGGGCGTGCGCTGGCCCGGAGTTACCCCCAGGTTGTGCTGCTGCGCACGCTCTCCAAGTGGGGTCTGGCAGGGTTGCGCCTGGGCTTTGTTCAGGCGCGCGGGCGCGTCTGCGAACAGTTGGAAAAGGTGCGCATGCCCTACAACATCAATGTGCTCAGCCAGGCGCTCGGAACGCTGTGTCTGCAGCATGCCGAGGCCTTTGCTGAGCAGATTCAGCAACTGGTGCGCGGGCGTGAACAGTTAACCCGGGAGCTGTCCGCTGACGGCGTGACGGTGTATCCCAGCGCCGCGAATTTCGTTCTGGTGCGCTGCCGCGACGCGCGTGCGACACATGCGGCTTTGAAGTCGCAGCGCATCCTGGTGAAGCTTCTGCATGGCGCGCATCCCCGGCTGGAGCAGTGTTTGCGAATCAGCGTCGGCAGTCCGGCGGAGAACCGGGCGTTGCTTGAAGTCTGGCCCGAGGCGCTGCAAGCCTGATCCGCCGCGGCGCATTCTGCCCGGTCGCCGCGGTCTGCATGCTAAAATTTCGACGATTCTTCGGGGGTCGACGCGCATGGCGCGATGTCGGTTCCGTTCTCTGGGCATACCGCCGGGTCCGCTGGATCTGGCGAACGGAGTGCATCAATGAGCACAACTGGTGTCGACGACCGCAAACGTCGTTTTCTGACCCTGACCGGGGTTGCCGTGGGCGCGGTTGGCGTCGTGGGCGCCGTGCGGCCATTTCTGGCCTCCATGGCCCCCAGCGAGCGGGCCAAGGCGCTCGGCGCGCCGGTCACCGTGGATATCTCCAAGCTGGAAGAAGGCCAGCTGCTGATCACCACCTGGCGGGGGAGCCCGGTGTGGATCGTGCGGCGTACGCCCGAGATGCTCGACAACTTGGACAAGGTCGTCGGCGAACTTCGTGACCCGAATTCCGTCGAAGACATGCAGCCGGCCTATGCGCAGAACGATACCCGGGCGCTGCGCCCGGAAGTACTGGTCATGGTCGGCCGCTGCACACACCTGGGGTGTTCGCCCTCGTTCCGGCCGGACTATCCGTCCGAGGATCTGGGCAAGGATTGGCTTGGTGGGTTCTTCTGCCCGTGTCACGGGTCGAAGTTCGACATGGCGGGGCGGGTATACAAAGGTGTTCCGGCACCGTTGAACATGCCTATTCCGCCGTACCGTTTTGCAGACGACAACACCATTGTTGTCGGCGAAGACACCGAGGTTGCATAAATGGGCATCGTAGCCAACCCCCACAAGACGACCGGCTTTCTGGGCTGGGTCGACGATCGTTTCCCGCTGACCAAGATCTGGAAAGATCACATCAGCGAGTATTACGCACCGAAGAACTTCAACTTCTGGTACTACTTCGGCTCGCTGGCGATGCTGGTGCTGGTCAACCAGATCCTGACCGGGATCTTTCTGGCCATGCACTACAAGCCGTCCGCCGCTGAGGCGTTCTCATCGGTGGAGTACATCATGCGTGATGTGCCCTTCGGGGACCTCATCCGCTATTTGCACTCGACCGGGGCATCCGCCTTTTTCATTGTCGTCTACCTGCACATGTATCGCGGGCTGATGTACGGCTCGTACCGTAAACCACGCGAGCTGATCTGGATTTTCGGCTGCCTGATCTATCTGGTACTGATGGCCGAAGCCTTTGCGGGCTATGTCTTGCCCTGGGGCCAGATGAGCTTCTGGGGGGCACAGGTCATCATCTCGCTGTTTGGTGCGATACCGGTGATCGGCGAAAGTCTGGTGATCTGGATCCAGGGCGACTACGTGCCCTCCGATGCCACGCTGAACCGGCTGTTTTCCCTGCACGTGGTGGCCCTGCCCTTCGTCCTGGTCGGCCTGGTGGTTGCGCACTTGATGGCACTGCACGAAGTGGGCTCAAACAACCCCGATGGTATTGACATCAAGGCGAATAAGGATGAAAACGGCGTGCCGCGTGATGGCATCCCCTTCCACCCTTATTACACGGTCAAGGATCTGTTCGGGGTGTCCATTTTCCTGGCGCTATTCCTCTCGGTCGTGTTTTTCCTGCCGGACGCCGGTGGGTATTTCCTGGAGAGGCCGAATTTCGAGGAGGCCAACCCCTCGGTCACGCCTGAGCACATTGCGCCCGTCTGGTACTTCACGCCGTTCTACGCGATGTTGCGTGCGGTTCCGGACAAGCTCGGGGGCGTCATTGTCATGTTTGCCGCGGTGCTGATTCTGTTTGTAGTGCCGTGGCTGGATCGCTCAAAAGTGCGTTCGGTGCGCTACAAGGGCTGGATCTCGAAAATCGCGCTGATCATCTTCGCCATCAACTTCGTGATTCTGGCCTGGCTGGGTCTCGAGGCGCCGTCCGACGGCAAAACGATGGCGGCACGCGTGGGCACGGTGATCTACTTCCTGTTCTTCCTGCTGATGCCGATCTACACCAAGATGGAAGGCACCAAGCCAGAACCGTCGCGGGTGACCTCATGAAAATGCGATTGACTGTGGCGAGCTTGCTGCTCGCGGGCTCCGGTGCAGTGACAGCCGCCGGTGGTGGCGCACTGCTGGATTACGACCCCGACGTGAAAAACGCGGCGTCGGTGCAGCGGGGTGCGGCGAATTTCATGAATTACTGCTCGGGATGTCACTCGTTGCGGTTTCTGCGCTACGGGCGGCTGGCCGAGGATCATGGAATTCCCGAGGACCTGCTGCGTGAAAATCTGATGTTCACCACGGACAAGCCGGGTGATCACATCCTGTCGGCGATGCCGGGGGACGAGGCGGCGGGCTGGTTTGGTCAGAAACCACCCGACCTCAGTTTGACCGCACGCGCTCGCGGTGCGGACTGGATCTACAGCTTCCTGATGACTTTCTACGTCGATGACAAGAAGGCGACTGGAGTCAACAACTTGCAGCTTCCCGGTGCGTCGATGCCACACGTGCTCGCCGACCTTGAGGGTTACAAGGCGATCGCTCATGGCGACGAGTCTGATGGAGAGGGTCATGGCGGACACGACAAACCGAAGTTCGAGGTGATCGAGGCCGGTGTGATGAGTCCCGCGCAGTACGATGCCTTTGTCAGCGACATCACCAACTTTCTCGCCTACGCCGCCGAGCCCGGCAAGGCCACGATGCACTCGCGCGGCTTGTGGGTGATCTTCTATCTGCTGTTGCTGATTCCGTTGACGTACTTCATCAAGAAAGAATTCTGGAAGGACGTCCACTGAAGCGCTAGACGCCGAGCACATCACGGAGCCTGTTCGCGAGCGAGCAGGCTTTTTTGTTTTCAGGTTTACTAGGGCCTGTATTTACGGGGATGAGGGGAGATGGCGCGAGTTTCCAGCACAAATGCCGGATTGACGCTGTTTCTGTCGAACGAAGACATTGACAGCCAACGGCTGAGGTGGCTCGTTGCGGAGAAAAGCATCGAGAATCTGCGGATCGTGATAGTGGACCCGGCCACCCGCAACGACGATTTGATGGTGCTCAATTCCCGCCATGAATTGCCCACGCTGGCCGAACGCAACCTCGTCATTTCCGGCGTCGACATCATCAGCGAGTATCTGGATGCGCGCCATCCCTATCCGAATCTGGTGCCCGCCGAACCCGCGGGACAGGCGCGCATGCGCATGACACTCAAGCTGCTCGACAAGGACCTGGGCCAGGCCCTGCCGCAGCGCACCACCGCGAAGGCGGTCAGCACCGCGCTGTTGACGCTGGATGAACTGCTGGGTCGGCGCAAATTCATGGTCGGTGGCAGCATGTCGATGGTGGACATCTACCTTGTACCGCTGTTGTGGCGGGTCACGGCGATGGGCCACAAATGGCCTAAAGGAACCGAAAGTCTGCACGCCTATGCGCAACGCATGAGCGAACGCAACGCTTTCCAGCAAAGCTTGACCCGCCGCGAAGCGGCCTACGGTCTTGACTGAGCCTCGCCCGGTGATTCCGCGCAAGCCGTATCTGATCACGGCGCTGTGCGACTGGGCGGAAGACAATGGCTGGACGCCCATGCTGGTGATTACCGCTGACCTGCCTGGCGTGCAGGTGCCCCGGGCTCAGGTCAAGGACGGCAAGATCACCCTTAACATCAGCCAGCAAGCCACCCGCGAGCGTGAGATCACTGCTCATGGACTGCATGCCCTGGCGCGCTTTGCCGGCGAGATCCAGCGTCTGCGCGTGCCGCTCGACGCGATTGACGCTTTTGTTGTTCGCGAAACCGGCGAGGGCATGTTGTTCCCGCCAGAGCCGGTCGTCACCGCGCCAGCAGCTGATGACGACGAAGCATCGCCGCATCGGCCCGAACCGACCGCTGACGATCCGCCACCGTCGCCTGGCGGCAAGGCCACGCCGGGTCGACGCAATCACCTGACCGTGATTAAGTAGCAACATCCGTCAGGCGCACATCGACATCACCGTCGCGGCGGCAAGCCTTTGTCCGGGTTGAGAATGTTGTCCGGATCCAATGCCGCCTTCACCGCGTGCATCGCGTCGCGGGTATCGGCATCAAGTTCCAGATGCACAAAATCACGCTTGGCCAGCCCGATACCGTGCTCGCCGGACAAGCTGCCGCCCAGGGCGATCGTTGCAGCGAAGACCCCCTCAAGGCAGGCGTCGTGCGCTGCCATCTGCTGCGGATTGGCCTGGTCATACATCAGATTGACATGCAAGTTGCCGTTGCCGGCATGCCCGAAGCAGACAATCGGAATGCCCGACTCCATCGACAGCTCGCGGATGCGCGCCACCAGCGCCGGAATGCGGGACACCGGAACCACGACGT
>JBDNBC010000291.1:0-10802 GCA_039768115.1 Oceanococcaceae bacterium | reverse complement strand
GGCAAACGACGCGCTTGTTGTGGTTTTGCCCACGCCCCCCTTGCCTGAGGTCACCACGATGATCTTTGCCACAGTCCCTATTCCCCTTGGAGAGTTGTTCTCTCGTTGTCCCTAGTTCAGCACCTGAAAATCCAGGCGGTCGTCAATCAGCCGAATCTGCACCGCTTTCCCACGCATGTCCGAAGGAATGTCGTCCGCCACCATGTAGGTGCCAGCAATGGCGACCAGCTCGGCCTGCAAATCAGCACAGAAGATACAGGCGTTGACATCGCCTTGCGCGCCCGCAATCGCCCGGCCACGCAGGGCGCCATAAATATGAATGTTTCCATCCGCGATCACCTCGGCCCCCGCACCGACCTGCGCGGTCAGTGTGACATCGTTGTTGCGAATGTATATCTGCTGCCCCGAACGGATCGGCGTGCGCAGCAGCTGCACGGCGAAGGGCTCTGTTGCTTCGACCGGCGCTTCGGCTGGCGCGCTCCGTGCCGGGGCCGGTTCGGCGGAGATTTCCGGCGCCTCGGCCGCATCCCCGGCGCGGCTGCCCGGATCCTGGATGACGGCCAGGCCCGTGCGGCGAACCGCGGCCTCCATCGACGCTGCGCCGCGCACCGCGCCCACCACCTTCATGTGTTCCCGGCGCAGGATCCCGAGCAATCCGTCCACATCCATGATCTGCACCTGCAGATCCAGTGCAACCGGCAACTCGCGCAGCAGCGCGGACCGCGCCAGCTGCGCGCGCAATTCGTCTGCGACCTGCTCCAGGTCATTGCTGCGCACGCGCAGCAGCGACACATTCAGCATGCGACCGCGGAACTCGAGTGCCGGGCTGGCGTCGGTTGTACTCATAAGTGCCGCGGAGTGTAGCGAAAAGGCCGCGCGCACTGCACATTGACCGCGCCCACACGACCCCAAACACCCCTTTCGCCGATGCAGCGGCTAGCCTGCGTTCTGGTTTCTGCCCAACACGCCTCATGCGCGCCAGCCGTTCCCACCAGCTTTCCGTTCGCGGGCTGCAACTGCACCTGCGAGAATGGCCTGCGGAAGCGGCCTCTGACGACCCCGCGTTGCCGCCCATCGTGATCCTGCACGGCTGGCAGGACACCTCCGCGACCTGGCAGCGCCTGGTGGATTTTCTGCCCCGCCAGCGTCGCATCCTCGCGCCCGATGCGCGCGGGTTCGGGCTTTCCGGAACGGCCGGCGACACCTATATCTTTCCCGACTATCTGGGCGATCTGGATGGTCTGGCGCGGGCCTTCGACCTGCCGGTATTTGATCTCATCGGCCACAGCATGGGCGGGCAAATCGCCGCGCTGTATGCGGGCCTGCGTTCCGAGCGTGTGCGTCGTCTGGTCATTCTGGATGCCCTGCATTTGCCGCTGACCACGCCGGAGCAGGCGCCGGAGCGGCTGCGCGGCTGGCTGGATGATCTCACCGCCGCACCCGCGGACAAGACCTACGCTGACTACGCCGAACTGGCCGCGCGCATTGCCCGCTATCACCCCGGGCTGGATGCGCAGACCACCGCCTTCATCGCCCGCTGCTGGGCCGCACCGGCGCCCGACGGCCGCGTGCGCCTGCTTGCCGACCCACGGCACCGCCAACGCGGGCCGCTGCTGTATCGCGACGAGGAGGCGCGCGCGGTATTCAGCCAGATCGCCGCGCCGACGCTGATACTCGACGCCGAGCGCACCAACCTCGCCGGCATGTGCCCGCCCTCCGTGCGTGAAGAGCGCATTGCCGCCATCCGCAACCATCAGCGCGAGTGCCTTGCCGACTGCGGGCACATGATGCATTTCGACCGCCCCGAGGCCACCGCTCAGGCCGTCATGCGCTTTCTCGACGCCGCCGACTGAACCGGCCGCGGGCCGACCCGCGTACTGATCAACATGGGCGTCGACACGGATGGGGGCCTTGCTATGCTGCAAGGACCGAGACATTGCTGTCCCGCCACCGTGAGGTTGTTCCGTGTTCTGGTTTATTAGCCTGCTGATCATTGCCGTGGCCCTGGCCTTCCTGCGGGCCTCCCTGGTGCGCACATTTACCGTACTGGGGGTGTGGCTGGTTCTGACCACCCTGTTCGGCGAACCCGGCTGGTTTGGCGGGATGACGCTGTGGTTGATCTACGGCGCTGCCGCCGCTGTCCTGCTGCGCGAGGATTTACGCAGCCGCTTTCTGGTCGGCCCGGCCTTTAATGCCATGCGCGACATGCTGCCCACGATTTCCGACACCGAGCGGGCGGCCCTCGAGGCCGGCAGTGTGAGCTGGGACGGCGACCTGTTCAGCGGCACCCCTGACCTGGGCAAGCTCTTCGTCATGCCCATGCCCAAATTATCGGCACGCGAAAAGCAGTTCCTCGATGGCCCGGTGGAAGAGTTTGTCGGCCAGCTTGATGGCTGGACCGTGAGCCAGACCGACGCGGACATCCCCGCGGCCAGCTGGGACTTCCTCAAGAAGAACAAGTTTTTCGGGATGATCATCCCTGAGCAATACGGCGGCCTCGGTTTTTCCGCGCTGGCGCATTCGGAAGTGCTGGCGCGGATCGGTTCTCACCCGGCCGGCACCGTGGCCAGTTCCATCGTGGCCGTGCCCAACTCCCTCGGCCCGGCGGAGCTGCTGCTGCACTACGGCACCGATGAGCAGAAAAATCACTACCTGCCCCGGCTCGCCGTCGGTCAGGAAATCCCCTGCTTCGCCCTGACCAGCCCCTGGGCCGGCTCGGATGCCGCCAGCATCCCGGACACTGGCATCGTCTGCAAAGGCCAGTGGGAAGGCAAGGAAGTCCTGGGCATGCGGTTGACCTGGGACAAGCGCTACATCACGCTTGCGCCGGTCGCAACCGTACTCGGCCTGGCGGTGAAACTGCGCGACCCGCAGCACCTGCTGGGCAATGGCGAAGATATTGGCATCACCTGCTGCCTGATCCCGACCAGCACCCCCGGCGTTGAAATCGGGCGCCGTCACTGGCCCATCGCCGCGCCCTTCATGAACGGGCCGACCAGCGGTACCGATGTGTTTGTTCCCCTGGACTACATTATCGGCGGCCCCAAACAGGCCGGTCGCGGCTGGACCATGTTGATGGAGTGCCTGTCCGTAGGTCGGGCGATTTCGCTGCCGTCCGGCTCCACCGGCGCGATCAACGGCCTGACCCGGCTGACCGGCGCCTATGCCGCCGTGCGCGAGCAATTCGGGCTGCCTATCGGTCAGTTTGAAGGGGTCGGCGAGGCCCTGGCCCGTATTGGCACTCGCTGCTACGCGGCCAACGCCGTGCGCTGGATGACCGCCAGCCTGGTAGATATGGGCGAACGCCCCAGTGTGCCGTCGGCCATCGCCAAATTCAGCTGCACACACATGTGCCAGCAAGCGGCCATCGACAGCATGGACATCCACGCGGGGAAAGCCGTCATGGTGGGCCCGTCTAACCCGATTGCCGGGGTGTACATGGCGTCGCCCGTATCGATCACGGTGGAAGGCGCCAATATCCTCACCCGCAGCCTGATGATCTTCGGCCAGGGGGCGATGCGCTGCCACCCCCATGTCCGCGCCGAAATCGAGGCCATCGCCGACGGTGCGCAGGAGCGCTTCGGTAACGCTCTGCTGCAGCACATCGGCCATGTTGGTACCGCCAAGACCCGCTCACTGGTTCTCGGCCTGCTGCCCATGCTGGCCCCGCTACCCGAGCGCGGCGCCGTGCATCGTCATGAAATGCGGCAGCTTTGTCGGTACAGCGCCAACCTGGCCTTTCTCACCGAAATCTGCTTCGTGGTGCTGGGCGGAAAGCTGAAATTCGCCGAAGGCATCTCCGGCCGTATGGCGGATGTCTTCAGTCAGCTCTATATCGTCTCCTGCGCAATGAAGCGCTTCGAGGATGACGGCCGCCCGCCAGATGACCTGCCGCTGCTGCGAGGCGTGTGTCAGATGGCCTTCCGGATCATCGAGGATGCGCTGGATGGTGTCCTGCGCAATCTGCCCGGGCGGCTGATTCCGCTGGCCGCACGCCTGATCATTTTCCCGCTCGGCCGACGCGCCGGCGGCATCGACGACAACACCAGCAAAGCCGTGGCGGACCTGCTGCTCGAACCCGGGCCAGCCCGTGACCGCCTCACAGCCAGTTGTTTCACCCCGCGCGACGATTCCGCCGTGGCGGTGTTCGACAAGGCCATGGTTGCGCAGATCGAAACCAGCGGCCTGCGTGCACGGATTGCCAAGGCGCTGCGGGCAGGACAGGTCAACGAAGCTCCTCCGGCCGAGCTGATCACCCAGGCCATCGACGCCAATATCGTGTCGCAAGAGGACGGCCTGCGGCTGCGTGAAGCGCAGACACTGATCGACGCGCTGATCCGTGTTGATGACTTTGCGCCCACGGCACTGGCCAGCGCACCACCGCCGACCAGCAAAGCCGCCCCGCGTAAGACGGCCAGCCGGACGCGCAGCAAGGCGGGTTCCGGTGAGTCGACGGCGAAGACCACGCGCCCGGCCAAAGCCCCCCGCAAGCCGGCGGCCAAACCCGCCGCGACTCGCCGCAAGACCGACAACAAGGAATAAGGCCTTATGCAGCGCAATTTTGGCGCTCTGGATTCCCGCGATGTGGATGTGCTGGTTATCGGTGGCGGCATTTACGGCGCCTGGACGGCTTGTTCGGCGGCACTGAAGGGCTGGTCGGTAGCGCTGGTGGAACAGGGCGACTGGGCCTCCGGCACCTCCTCAGCCTCCAGCAAATTGATCCATGGCGGCCTGCGTTATCTGGAGCATTTCGAGTTTTCGCTGGTGCGTCACGCCCTCGAGGAGCGCCGCACACTGTCGCGGATTGCGCCGCACCTGGTCGACCCGGTGGCCTTCACCATCCCGATCTATGCAGGCGACCGCGTGGGCCGCGCGAAGATGAAGGCCGGGCTGACGCTCTACGACCAGCTGGCCGGTGGCAATCAACCCACTCCCGGGCATGCCAGCTACTCCAGCACGGAACTGATTCAGCGCCTGCCCTACCTCAAGGCCGAAGATTTAAAAGGCGGCTTCACCTATGGCGACTGCCAGGAAGATGATGCACGGGTGACTCTCGAGGCGGTGCGTGCGGCGAATGCCGCCGGCGCGACTGTGTGCAATTACGCCAAGGCCGAACCCATCGTTGAACGGGGGCGTACCACCGGCGCGGCGGTGATTGATCAGCTGGACGGTCGGCGCACCACCGTTCGCGCCCGGCTGACCGTCGTGGCCTGCGGTCCCTGGTCGATGACTCTGCTCGGTGGACGCGGCCCGAAGGCCAAGCTAATCAAGGGCGTGCATCTCATGCTGCCCCCGTTGCCCGAGCCGCGCGGCGCCTTTCTGCTCACCGCGCGCTCGGATGGCCGGGTGTTTTTCGTCATCCCGTGGTACGACCAGACCATCGTCGGCACCACTGAGTCCGAATACCGCGGCGACCCAGAACTGGCACCGATTCTCGAAAGCGAGGTGCAGTACCTGCTCAGTGAGGCCAACCGCGCCCTGCCCGGCCTGGGCTGGACGCGCGAGAGCGTCAACGGCGCCTGGGTCGGGGTGCGTACGCTGATGGAGGAAGAGGCCGGCTCGCTGTCAGCCGTCAGCCGCGAGTTTTCCGTGCACTGCCCGATGCCGGGCGCCCTGGTGCCGATGGGCGGCAAATTCACCACCGCACGCCGTGATGCCGAGGAGATTCTCGCTGCCGCCGCGCGCCAGCTGGGCAAGCCGCCGCGTCCGCAGGCTACTGACCGCCCGCTCCCGCGCACGCCTGACGGCGACTTTGCCGACTGGCACCAAACCATTCAGCAGCGCGGACGCCGGCTCGGGCTGGGTGAGCGCAACGCCTACTGGGTCGGCAAACGCTATGGCCGTGATGCCGCGCGGGTGCTCGATCTCATCGACCAGCGGCCCGAGCTGGCGCAAAGCCTGGGCGACTTGCCGTTCTGCAAGGCCGAAGCACTTTACGCCGCGCAGGACGAAATGGTCATTCAGCTCAAGGACCTGGTGCGCCGACGTATTCCGCTGATGTTGATGATGCCGCCCAACGAGCCTCTGCTGACCGAACTGGCCCAGCTGATTGCGCCCGTGCGTGGCTGGTCTGAGGCCGACTGTCAGCGGCAGGTGCAGCGGACACTGGCCCGCTGGCCGCGCATCATCGCCGACGCCGACGCCACCGCATCAGCGCAGCGATGATGCCCGACGCTAGCGGCTGAACAAACCCGACGGCCGCCGCTGCTCCTCATCCGCGCGCGGCACCTGAAGCAAGCGGTTGATCGACCCCTTCACGTCGTCAATGCGGTTTTCTACCGTCAGGGTATTGAGCCGCTGCGCAATGACCCGCGGCGTAGCCTCACCGTCTTGCGCAAGCAGCAGGGCAACGACCCCGGCCACATGGGGCGCCGCCATCGAAGTGCCCTGCAGTTCCTTGGTGGCGCTGTCGCCGCTGTGCCAGGCGGAGACGATTTCCGCGCCCGGCGCAAAGATATCCAGGCAGCGCCCATAGTTGGAAAAGCTGGCGCGCTCGTCGACGATAGTGCTGGCACCGACCGTAATGGCCTGCGGCACCCGGGCCGGCGAACTGCCGCAGGCATCCTTGTTGTCATTGCCCGCAGCGACCACCACCGTCAGGCCTTTGTCGATGGCATTCGCCACGGCTTCATCCAGTGCCCTGCTGGCGCCACCACCGAGACTCATGTTGACCACCGACGGCAGGATGTAATTTCCCGCCACCCAGTCCACGCCGGCGATCACGTCCGCACTGGTGCCTGAGCCGTTGCAATCCAGCACCCGTACGGCATGCAGGACAACGCCCGGTGCGACGCCGTAGCGCGTGCCACCGACGCTCCCTGCGACATGGGTACCGTGCCCATTGCAGTCTTCCCAGGCTGGCGTCTCCCCGGGCTCCGGCTGGCTGGCGCCGCCACCGAGGAGCCCGCCGACGACCCCTTCAACAATGCCAATCACGCCGCCACCGCCCGATCCGGGCTGCCCGCCGCCCTGCGCAAAATTGACCCCCACACCCATGCGCCCTTCAAACTGCTCATGGGTACTGCGAATGCCGGTATCGATGATGTAGGCATGCACCTCTTCTCCCGTGTTGCCGGGCTGGTACTCACCGTCCAGCGGCAGGTCGGGCTGATCCAGTCGATCCAGCCCCCACTCCGCGCGCGTCATCCGCGTCACCCGCCCCACCTGCTCGATATAGCGGACCTGGGGATTGCCGAGCAGGGCCACGATGGCAGCGGGGTCAGCGGCCATCGCGAATCCGGAGAAAGCCGTCGTGTAGCGATGCAGAAGTCGCCCGCTGGCCTGGCGCACCAGCTGCTCAACCAGCACCGAGGACGCCCCCGGCTTAAGCGCGACGATGAACTGCCCGGCGATGGCATCGGCGACGGGAAGCACGGCCGAAGCCGGCTCTCCAATCCGCTCGGTGATTCCGCGCGTCAGCGATTTGAGTGGGTCCGCCAAGGCGGTAGTCGTTGAGAACAATGCAACCGCCGCGACAGTTGCGGCGCGCAGATGGCGAATAGTCATGTTTTTTGGCCCTCGAAGTACCGAACCGAAATGGTCGCACAGTGCTGTGCTACCAGGCGTCACTTTCTGTGCTTTCGCGAGTTGTCATCGCGCTTGGTTATCCTGAGGGCCGGTTTATCGTTGTTGCGTTCCCGACATGTCCTTCCCGCTCAAGATTGTTCTGGCGTTTTTCGGCCTGCTGCTGACCACGGTGGTCGGCGCAGCGATCTACATCACCCTGATTTTCGACCCCAACGATTACCGCCAGCAGATTTCCACCGCCGTCAAGGATGCCACCGGACGCGAGTTGCGCATCAATGGCGATATCGGTCTGAAACTGTTCCCGTGGGTTGGCGTACGTGTGGACAGTGTCACCCTGGCCAATGCCGAGGGTTTCGGCACAGCGCCAATGCTGGAAGTGGGACAGCTGCAGGCGCAGCTGGAACTCATGCCACTGCTGTTCGAGCGCGCGGTGCGGGTCGGCGAAGTGCGCCTGCAGGACGTCGTGGCCCGGCCCGAGGTGCGCGGTGAGCGCAATAACTGGGAAGACATGGCCAAGGCCGGTGAGGACCCCGCCCCGAAGGCCGACGCCCCGGCCACCGAAACCTCCCCCGCCCCTGCGAGTGACGCCGCACCGCTCGACTTCGCCATCGCGGCCATTCGCCTCGAGAACATCCGGGTGGAGTACACCGCTGACGGCGAGAAAACCATGCTGCAGCTGGACCGTCTGCTCACCGGCCCGATTCGCATGGGCGAAACGAGCACGCTGGATATCGCCCTGAATGCGGCCCTGCCGGGCGATCTGGCGGCCGAACTGACGCTTGGCACCAACTGGACCGTCACCCTGGAAGGCCCGGATGCCCAGTTCGACTCCCTGCAATTGCTGGCCGTCATCAGCGGCCCGAGCGTGCCCGGCGGCCGTCAGCAGATCGAGGCCACTGGCAGCCTGCAGTACCTCGGGCAATCGCAGAAACTCACCGTACCGGAGCTGATCGTGCGCTCCGGTGAATTGCAGGCCACGCTGGGGGCGAATATCACCCTCGCTGACAGTGGGCCGGCGGGCGATGTCACGCTCAAAACCACACCCTTTGTTGCCCAGACGCTGGCCGCCAGCCTAGGGATTCCGCTTGGCCAGCCCGGCAGCGATGGTGCCGGCTTCGGCCCGACGCAACTGGATGTGGCGCTGGCGATCCGCCCCGACAGCGTGCGCAGCACCCGCCTGCAAGGCCAGCTCGACGGGGCCGCGCTCTCTGGCGACCTCGCGGTGGAGAACTTCAAAAAACCCCGTCTGCGCGCCAAGCTCGAGCTGGCCGCATTCACACTGGAGCACTGGACACCCCCGGCCGACGACGACGCCGCGAAATCCGCCGAAAAGGATGGCGAGCCCGGCGACACCATGAGTACTGAGCTGCCGCTCACACTGGTCAAGGACCAGGACATTGACATCAGCGCGCGCATTGGCACCTTCTCCGGTGCCGGAATAACCGCCCGCGACGTGCTGTGGACGGCCTGGTCGCGGCCCGGTCAGGCCTTCCGCCAGGAACTGACCATGAAAGCCTACGGTGGCGAAATTCGCGCCCGCAACAACATCGATGCCCGCGGCGCCACCCCCAAAACCGGCCTCGTGCTGAATCTGTCAGCCGTCGGCCTGGGTGATCTGCTCAAGGGCACCATGGGGGAGTCGTACATCACCGGCCTGACCCAGCTCTCGCTGAACCTCGACACCGCCGGCAGCACACTGAAATCGATGCTCGCTGCCGCCGTCGGTGAGGCCAGCTATCGCCTGGAGGATGGCAGTGTGGCCGGCTTTTCCGTGCTCGACCTCATCAACGGCGCCGCCGCCCGCCTGCAGGGCGGAACCGCGCCGGCCAGTGACGCCGCGGGGGAAGACAGCGGCGCGACCCAGTTCCAGGAGCTGGCCGGCAAGATTCTGTTCGGCGGCGGCCAAGCCCGTGCGCCGCAACTGTCGGCAGACAGCGAGCTGGTGTCACTGGGTGGCCAGGGCGGCTTGAACCTGGAAACCCTGACCTGGGACATGCAACTACGACCACGCATGAAGGACCACCCCACCATCCGCGGGCAGCGGCAGCTGAAGAATCTGATCGGCATCGATATTCCGCTGCAAATCAGCGGTCCGCTCATGTCCCCGCGCTTCACGATTGACCTGGAAGGCGCGCTCAAGGCGCGTGCGCGCCAGGAAATCGACAGCAAAGTGGGTGAACTCAAGGCCGATGTCGAAGAGAAGAAAACCGAGCTCAAGGCCAAGGCCGAGGACAAGGTGCAAAAGGAAGTCAGCCGCCAGCTCGACAAGTTGTTCGGAGGCCGGCGCAATGCCGAACCTACGCCGGCGACGTCACCCGGCCCGCAACCCAGCCCCAGCCCCACCGCGACAACCGCTCCCTGAGGGCGCGGCACCCGTGCGCCATATCCCGCCGCGAATCCGGGCGCTGCTATGCTGCGCGGCCTTCGGATTGGGCTGCGTTCCGGGTATTGCCATGCCGGCCGACATTGACAGCGTGGTCGTCGACCATCGCAAGAACCGCTATACCGTCGAAATGCACGCGCGCATGGACGCCGACGCCGCGCGGGCCTATGCCGTGTTCACCAATTACGAACGGCTGGTAGACATCAACGATGCCATCATCACCTCCCAGCGCATTGCCGGGGGCCTTGATGGCGCACAGCGCATCCACACCCAGGTGCGCGTCTGCGTGATGGGGATCTGCCGGATTTTCGACCAGGTTCAGGACATGCAGCCCACGCCACCGGAGCATCTCGAAGCGCGCGTTATCCCCAACATGTCGAACCTCAAGTACGGCCTGGCCAATTGGCGCATCTGGAACGAGGACGGCCGCGCTCACCTGTATTTTCGCGCCGAGGTCGAACCTGATTTCTGGGTGCCGCCCGTGGTCGGCCCCTGGCTGATTAAGCGGAAGCTGGAAAGCGAAGCCCAGCAGACCGCTAATGGCATCGAACGCCTCGCCAATCAACAGCCAGCTCCGGCCGCGGGCACTCCCGTCGCGGCACAGCTCACGGGTGATCCCACACCACCCCCACTGCGCTGATACAGATGCGGCGATGACGACCGCATTCGCTACGCGCATTTGCGAATGGCATGCCCGGCACGGGCGCCACGACCTGCCCTGGCAGCATCCGCGCACCCCGTATCGCGTGTGGGTCTCCGAGATCATGCTGCAGCAAACCACTGTCGCCACCGTGATCGGTTATTTCGACCGCTTCATGCAGCGCTTTCCCGACGTGCAGACTCTGGCCGCCGCCGGCCGTGATTCCGTCATGAGCCACTGGCAGGGATTGGG
>JBDNBC010000290.1:0-12409 GCA_039768115.1 Oceanococcaceae bacterium | reverse complement strand
GGATTCGGACTGGGTGCTGGCGGACCCGGAGGCGCAGGTCAACGCGCTGATTGCGGCGCTGGATCAGGGTGAGTTCGATCTGCAGGGGCTGGCAGACATGGCCTTTATCGGCCCCGGCGACGCGCTGGCGGATGCAGTGGCCATCGGTGCCGGCACGCCCGACCTCGCACAACCCGCCGGTCGCACTATAGCGCTCAGCCGCAACGATGACGACGACGCCATCGCCGCACGGATTTTTCTGCGCGGCACGGCTCCGGCCGAATCGGGCGAGCTTTTGCTGTGCCTGCGCTATGAGGACCTGACCGGCGACAACGCCCTGGAAACACAAGGCACGCTGCTGCGCGGGCGCTGGAATGCGGTGGGCCGTTACACCGTAGCGCTGAGCGTCAACCTGCTCGGTGCACGCGAAACCCTGACCCTGCGGCGGATCGACACGCAGCGCTACCGCTTGCAGTTCGACGGGGAGTTCGACGAATTCGACGGCAATGCGCCGGCGCTGATCGGGGATACGCCCCTGCCGGCCAACAGCGAGGACTGCCGTGTTCTGTTCGGCTCCCCTGCGCCGAGTGGCACGGCCGGGAGCTGAAGCGGCGATCAGGCCGTCGGGTGCAGCTGCACGCCCGCGGCAACCGCCCGCGCTTTGGCCCGGGCGTCGTCGGGCGATTCACCGCGCGCCAGCGCCACACCCATGCGCCGCGAGCCGTGAATTTCGGGTTTGCCGAAAAGACGCAGGGCGGTGTCGGGCGCGGCCAGGCCAGCCGGGTCCACGGTAAACCGCGGTTGCGTGGAGTCCCCTTCGAGCAGCAGCGCGCAGGAGGCGCTCGGGCCGTGCAGGCGGATGTTCGGGATCGGCAGGCCGAGAATCGCCCGGGCGTGCAGCGCGAACTCGGACAGGTCCTGTGAGATCAGCGTCACCAGCCCGGTGTCGTGCGGGCGCGGTGAAACTTCCGAAAACCAGACCTTGTCACCCTTGACGAACAACTCAACACCAAACAGTCCGCGGCCTCCGAGGTTGTCGGTGATTTTGCGTGCGACGTCTTCGGCGGCGGCGCGGGCGGCGGCGGACATGGCCTGCGGCTGCCAGCTCTCGCGGTAGTCGCCGGCGATTTGCACATGCCCGACGGGCGCGCAGAAATCGGTGCCGCCGGTATGGCGCACGGTCAGCAGCGTGATTTCGTAATCAAAGTCGATAAAGCCCTCAACGATCACCCGCCCGGCGCCGGCGCGGCCGCCGCTTTGCGCGTAGTCCCAGGCGCGGTCGATGTCGGCGGCATCACGGATGGTCGACTGGCCTTTGCCGGAAGACGACATCACCGGCTTGACCACACAGGGCCGGCCGATGGCTTCGACGGCCGCCAGAAATTCCGCACGGGTGTCGCAGAAACGGTAGGGCGAGGTCGGCAGGCCGAGCGTTTCGGCGGCCAGCCGGCGGATGCCCTCGCGGTCCATCGTCAGTTGCGCGGCGCGCGCCGTGGGAATGACTGTCTGCCCAGCGGCCTCCAGCTCGACCAGCGTGGCGGTGTGGATCGCCTCGATTTCCGGCACCACGTAGTCGGGCTTTTCCTCGGCGATCACCCGGCGCAGCGCCGCACCGTCGAGCATGTCGATGACGTGGTGGCGGTGCGCGACCTGCATCCCCGGGGCGTGGGGATAGCGGTCGACGGCGATGACCTCAACGCCGAGTCGCTGCAGTTCGATGATCACTTCCTTGCCCAGCTCGCCGGCGCCGAGAAATAGCACCTTGGTGGCGGTGGGGGTCAGCGGGGTGCCGAAGGTCAGAACGGATGTCATGGCAGGGACTCGCGTGAGATGCGGGCGGGGTCGGCGGGGTCGGCGGGGTCGAGCGCGTGTGGTGACTCAGTCGGCGGCGTCGCGGGCCAGCCGGTCGCGGGCGCGAGCGGCCGCGGCGCGCACCTGAGCCGGCGCACAGCCGCCAATGTGATCGCGGGCGGCCACGGCGCCTTCCAGCGTCAGCACGGCAAACACGTCGTCGGTCGCCAGTGGGGCGTGGCGCTGGATGTCGGCGAGCGGCAGGTCCGCCAGATCGATGCCGCGCTCGACTGCCAGGGCCACCGTCTTACCGACCTGCTCGTGGGCGTCGCGGAAGGGCACGCCCTTGCGCACCAGGTAGTCGGCCAGTTCTGTCGCGGTCGGGTAACCCTGGGTGGCGGCGGCGCGGCATTTCTCCGGCACGAAGCGCAGGTCGGCGAGCATCGCGGCCATGATCCGGCTGGTCGCCAGCGCGGTGTCCAGCGCGTCGAACAGAGGCTCCTTGTCTTCCTGGTTGTCGCGGTTGTAGGCCAGCGGCTGGCCCTTCATCAGCGTCAGCAGAGCCATCAGAGCGCCGTAGACGCGGCCGGTCTTGCCGCGGGCCAGCTCGGCGACATCAGGGTTTTTCTTCTGCGGCATGATCGAACTGCCGGTGCAGAAGGCGTCGGGCAGCGCGACCATGCCGAACTGCGGGTTGGCCCACAGCACCAGCTCTTCACTGACACGCGAGAAATGCATCATCAACAGGCTGGCGGCGCTGCAGAATTCGATGGTGAAATCGCGGTCGCTGACGGCATCCAGCGAATTGTCGATGACGGCGTCAAAGCCCAGTTCTGCGGCCGTTGACTCGCGATCCACGGCGTAGCTGGTGCCCGCCAGTGCGGCGGCGCCCAGCGGGCTGCGGTTGATCCGCCGGCGCAGGTCGGTCAGCCGTTCGCAATCACGGCTGAACATGGCCTCCCAGGCGAGCAGGTGGTGCCCGGCGGTGACCGGTTGGGCCGACTGCAGATGGGTGTAGCCGGGGAAGATCGTGTCGGCTTCGCGCTCGGCCAGGTCAACCAGCACCGCGCGCAGGCCGCGCAGCACGGTCAGCAGTTCGTCCACCGCCTCGCGCAGGTACAGGCGGATGTCGGTGGCGACCTGGTCGTTGCGGCTGCGGCCGGTGTGCAGGCGCTTGCCGGCGTCGCCAATGCGGGCGGTCAGCCGCGCTTCAATGTTCATGTGCACGTCTTCGAGGGCCGGGTCCCAGGGGAACTCGCCGGCGTCGATTTCATCGCGAATCGCATCCAGCCCCGCGACAATGGCCTGCACGTCGTCGTTGCTCAGCACGCCCTGTCGACCGAGCATTCGGGCGTGGGCCTGGCTGCCGCGAATGTCCTGCGCATACAGGCGCCGGTCGTAGTGTTCCGAGGCCGAGTAGGCCTCGAGCAGCGCGTCGGTGGCCTGGGCGAATCGCCCGCCCCAGAGCTTGCCGTGGGGGGTGGTCATGCGGTTGTATAGTCGGACACGAGACAGCCGGCGAGAATAGCAGATGAATTCCGGAAATCCGGGTGCGAATGCCGCGCGCGACCCGTCCGGGGATGCGCCTTCCGCGCTGGGCGTTGTTCCGGATCTGTGCCATACGCAGGCCGTGCTGCGGCTCATTGTGGTCGGCCAGTTGCTGGCCGCGGTGCTGGTACTGGCGGATTCGGCCGCGGGCGCGGAAGGCGCGCCGGATGCGCTATGGATGCGCTTGCTGATGGTCTCGCTGCTGGTGCACTGGCTCAGCCTGGGAGCGGCCGCGATGCTCTGCCTCCTGCGCCATGCGCTGGCCCGCTTGCCTTTGTATCGCGCGGTGGCGCTGGTGCTGGTCCTGCTGCAGTTGCTGGCGCTGGTGGTCAGCGGCATGGCCGGCTGGGGTCTGCGCGCGGCGGGCCTCGATGGCGGGATGGCAACGGAGGAATTCGCCCTGTTCGTTGCTCGTGTGCAGATCATTCATCTGCTGGTCTGGATGGTGCTGCTGCGGTACTTCTATGTGCAATATCAGTGGCAGCAGCAGGTGCAGGCCGCGGCGGCGGCGCAACTCCAGGCGCTGCAGGCCCGCATTCGGCCGCATTTTCTGTTCAATGCGCTCAACAGCCTGGCGGCATTAATTCCCACCCGGCCTGCCGATGCGGAAGCGCTGGTCGAAAATCTCGCCGAACTGTTGCGTGCCGCGCTGGATCGCCCGGACGGGCAGCATCCCCTGGCCGATGAGCTGGCATTGACGCGCACCTATCTCGCCATCGAGCAATTGCGGCTGGGGTCGCGGCTGCAGCTGCGCTGGGAGGTGCCGGAGCCGCCGCCGGACGTGGATGTTCCGGTGCTGAGCCTGCAGCCGCTGGTTGAAAACGCCGTGTACCACGGGATCGAGCGCTTGCCGCAAGGCGGGGAAGTACTCATCGCCGCCACGCACACGCGCGAGCAACTGCATCTGTGCGTTCACAACCCCTGCCGGGGTGATGCCGTGTCCGCGGCGTCGACCGGGGGGGCGGGCCCGCATGATGGCTGGCATCTGGCCCATCACAACATTCGTCAGCGGCTGGCGCTGATGTATGGCCCGCAGGCCAGCCTGATCGTCACCTCCACCCGCACCGATGCGGCAGACGGCCGCTACGTGGCCTGCCTGCGCCTGCCCTGGCCGGCAACCTCTCGGCGCAACGCATGAACGTGCTGATTGCCGATGACGAGGCGCTGGCGCGCGAGCGCTTGCGCCGGCTGCTCAGCGAAGTGCCGGCCTGTCATCTTGTCGGCGAGGCATGCGATGGCGACGAGGCGCTGGCGATGAGTGACGCCCTGCGCCCCGATGTGTTGATTCTCGATGTGCGCATGCCGGGCCTCGATGGCTTGCAGCTGGCCCACCGGCTGGCCGAGCGCGATCCGCCACCGGCGGTCATCTTCTGCACTGCGCATGCGGAACATGCGCTGCATGCCTTTCAGACCATTGCCACGGCCTATCTGCTCAAGCCGGTCACCCGCGTGAAGCTGCGTGCCGCGCTGGAGAAGGTCTCGCGCAGCACCCGGGCGCACCAGCCCGCGGCGGTCGGGCCAATGTTTCTGGTCGGCCGTCCCGGCGTGCAGCGGCGCATTCCGCTGGCGCGTCTGCTGTGCCTGCGCGCCGAGGACAAGCTGACGACCGTGGTCCATGAGCAGGGCGTCGACTATGACGAGCAGTCGCTCAACCAGTGGCTTGCGCGGTTTCCGCAGTTGTTGCGAATCCACCGCAAGACGGTCATCAACCCCGCGCAAGTACGCGTCATTGAGCGCGACAGTGCGGGCCATACGCAAGTGCTCATGGCCGGGCTTGACGAGCCTTTGCCGGTCAGCCGGCGCCTGCTGGCCCGTGTCCGTGCGCGCCTCGCTGAGGATCCGGGCGACGACCGTACAATGCCCGAATGACAACCCTTCGCATTGCCACCCGTAACAGCCCCCTGGCGCTGTGGCAGGCCCGGTTCGTGGCGGCCGAGCTGCAACGCCGTCATCCCGGGCTCGAATGCCCGTTAGTGGCGATGACTACCACCGGGGACCAATGGCTGGATGGTCGCCTGTCGACGCAGGGCGGCAAGGGCCTGTTCGTCAAGGAGCTCGAACGCGCGTTGCTTGAGAATGTGGCGGATATCGCCGTGCATTCGCTCAAGGATGTGCCCATGGATCTGCCCACGGGGCTGACGCTGGTCAGTTTCCTGGCGCGGCATGATCCGGCGGATGCGCTGGTCGGCGCCGCGGCGCTCGATGCGCTGGCGCCGGGCGCCATCGTCGGCACGGCCAGTCAGCGGCGCAGCATGCTGCTGAAACAGCGCCGGCCGGATCTCGACATCCGCCTGCTGCGCGGCAACGTCAACACCCGGCTGGCCAAACTCGATGCGGGCGAATACGCGGCCATTGTGCTCGCCGCGTCGGGGCTGATCCGTCTGGATATGGCGGAGCGCATCGGTCAGCGGTTACCGGCGGACTGGATGATTCCCGCGCCGGGGCAGGGGATTCTGGCGATTGAGGCGCGCGCCGACGATGCGTCCACCACGGCATTACTGGCGCCGCTGGATGACCCTGCGTCGCGCACGGCGGCGCTGGCCGAGCGCGCCCTGTCGCGGGCACTGGGCGGCAGTTGTGCATTGCCATTGGCCGGGCACTGTGTCCCGGGAACGGACGGGGCCTGGCATCTGCGTGCGGCGCTGGGGCTGCCCGACGGCCAGGCGGTGGTGCGCGCCGAGCGCACGGAAGATGCCGCTACGGCCCCCGAAACCTGGGGCCAGCAGCTGGCGACCGACCTCCGGCAGGCCGGCGGGCAGCACATTCTCGATCAGCTGGCTGCGAGTGCGTGACGCCGAACATGCGGGCGTCGTCTGGCTGACCCGCACCCAGCCGGAGGGCGGCGGCGCGCTGGCCGCCGCGCTGGAGGAGGCGGGTTGGACGGTCCTGCCGCTGCCGGTACTGCAGATCGAGCCGCTCGCGCTGGACGCCGCAGCCATGGCCGATCTGCAGCGCCACATCCCGATGGCTGACTACATCGTCTGGACCTCGGCCCATGCCGTCGGGGCGGTGCCGGCGACCTGGTTCGCGAACTGCCCGCCCGAGGCGCTGCATGCGGTCGGGGCGCGCACCGCGCAGGCCGCGGCTCGTCACCTTGGTCGTTCGGTATACCATCCGCAAAACGGCCACGGGGGGATGGCATGGATCAACGACATCCGCAATCGCTGGCGCGCCGGGCAGCGTGTTCTCGTCCTGACCGGAGTCGATGGCCGCAGCGATTGGCATACCGCGATTCGCGATGCGGGCCTGATGCTGACGGTGGTGCCGCTGTACCGGCGACGTCCCCGGCTGGTGACGCTGCCGCCACAGGATCCCGTTGCGGTGATCGCCACCAGTGGTGCGGCTCTGCAAGCCATGCTCGACTGCCGGCCTTCCGTTGCTGCGCGCCACCGGCCCCTGTTGCTGCCCGCGGCGCGTCTGACCGCCGAGGCCCGGCGTGGTTTATGGTCGGGTAGGATTTTGCCGATGCCGGATCTGTCCCCTGCCGCCGTTCTGACCGCTCTTGAGAGTTGCCGATGACCTCCCCTGCCGAACCCTCCCCGTCGCCTGCCGAGACCCCCGTGCCCGCCGAGACTCCGGCACCCGCCGTGCGCCCCTCCATGGCGCTGGGCGTATTCCTGCTGGTGCTGCTGGTCCTCGCCTTTGCCAATGCGGGGGTGGGCTACCTTTTGTGGAACGGTCAGGCGGATCACGCGCAGGCGCTGAAGGAACTGAGCACCGAGCAGCGTGATCTGCAGCAGTTGTCGGCGCAGGTGCTGGCCAATACCGAGGCGGTCGACGCTGCGCGCAGCAGCCTCTCCCGCGATGTGCAGAGCAGCCGTCAGGAGCAGGCCCGGACCCGCGAGCAGGTCGAGACCCTGACCGGCCAGATGGCGGATCTGACCCGGGCCAGCCAGCAACTGCGCAGCCGGGTCGAGGGCGGGACCACAGCCTGGCGGCTGGACTCGGTGGAGCAGTTGCTGATGACCGCCAATGAGCGCTTGCAACTGGCCGGTGACGCGCGTTCCGCGGAGCGCGCTCTGGCCCTGGCGGATTCGCGGCTGCAAGCCATCGCGGACCCGGCCTGGACCGTACTGCGCGAGCAGATTGCTGAGGAGATGGCTAGCTTGCGCGGGCTGCCGGAGGTGGACGTGACGGCCATCAGCCTGAAGCTGCGGGCGCTGGCCAATCGTGCCGAGAATCTGCCGCTGGCTGGCCATACCGTCCGTCGCCAGTCCGCAGACGGGCCGTTTATCGGCGAGGGGGCCGAGACGACTGTCCCGGTCGAGGCACCCTGGTACGAGCAGCTCTGGGGCAAGACTCAGGATGCCGTTCTGGCCCTGGTCACCATCCGCCGCAACACCACGCCGACCACGCCGCTGCTGCCCCCGGATTTGCACGGGTTGCTGGTGCAGAACCTGCGCCTGCAGATGGAGGCCGCGCGCACGGCCGTGCTGCTGCGCGATGCGGCGATGTACGGCAGCAGCCTGAGCACGGCGGGCGACTGGATTCAGCAGTACATGGAGGCCGAAGACCCGAGCGTGCGCGCGGCGTTGCAGACCCTCGACGAGCTGTCCGGCATCACCATTCAACCGGTCTTGCCGGATATCTCCGCCAGCCTGCGGCAGCTGCGTGAGCTGCGGAGCGCGCGCTGATGTTGCGCTTGCTGCTGATCCTCGGAGTGGCGCTGGTCGGCGGCGCACTGGCGGCCGTGTTGCTGCGCGACAGCCCCGGTTACGTGCTGATCGAGGCGGCCGGCTATCAGATTGAAACCACCCTGGCAGCAGTGATCGTCTTGACGGTCATCAGCCTGGTCGCACTGATTTTGTCGTGGCGGATACTGCGCGGCGTGTGGCGCGCCCCGGTGCAGCTCGGTCAGGCCCTCGAGTCCCGGCGCCTCGAGCGCGCCCGTACCCAGTACGAACGGGGGCTGCTGGCCCTGCGCAGCGAGCGCTGGCAGAGCGCCGAAATGAATCTGCTCAAGCACGTCAGTGATGCGCCGGCGCCCGCGCTAAGCTATCTGGCGGCGGCCGAGGCGGCGCATCACCAGGGTGCGCTGCAACGGCGTGACGAGTATCTGGCTTTGGCCCTGCAGCAGGATGATGCGGCCAAGGTGGCCATTGAGATGGCGCGGGCCCGGTGGCTGGCGGATGCCGGCGAGCCGGCCGCGGCCCTTGAGGCGCTGGAGACCGTCGAAGGATGTCGGGGGCACAGCCCTCAGGCCGTCCAGACATTGCGCCTGCAACTGCTGGAGCAGCAAGGCGACTGGCTGGCCGTCAGTCAGGCGCTGCCCCAGTCGCTGGGGGCCTTGCCGCGCCCCGCGTTGGATGCCATTCATCGCCGGGCCGAGCGCGCCTTGCTGGAGACGGCGGCCCAGGAAGGCACGCTGGAGCAATTGCGTCAGCGCTGGCAGGGCCTGTCCAAGCCCTTGCGCTTTGATGCCGAGTTTCTGCAGGTCTATACCCGTGGGTTGCAGCGACTGGGCGGCGATGCCGAAGCGCTGCGGCTGATCGGCGCACACCTCAAATCCCACTGGGATGCCGAACTGGTGGCCCGCTATGCCGAACTGCACAGCGATGACCCGGTCGCCAAGCTGGCCCATGCCGAGCAATGGCTCAAGCAGCATGGCGAGCAGCACGAACTCCTGTTGCTGGCCGGGCGGTTGTGCATCGAGAACCGGCTCTGGGGCCGCGCTCGCAGCTATCTCGAATCCTGTCAGCGTCTCCGGCCAGACGCCCGTGTGGCACTGGAGATCGGTCGGCTGAAACTGCTCGAGCAGGATACGGCCGGGGCCCTGAATGCCTTTCGTGATGGCCTCGAGCGCGCGGTAGCGGGTCCGCCGGACGCCCCCGCAGATGCCTCGCAGGATCCAACGCGGGCGCTACCTTCCCGCGTCGCGGATGACCGGGCCATCACGCGCTCGCTGAGCTCTTGAGCGCATGACCGCGGCGCCAACTCCGGACGAATCAGCCGGAGGGGCGGGGCGCGTCATTATTGCCGGCTATGGAGATGTCGGCGCGCGGGTGGCGCGGGGCTGGACCGCCCCGCAGCCGCTGGTGGCCGTGAATCGCACCGGCCGCTGGGCCGAGATGGCCCGCCCGCCGGCGATGGAGGTCACCGACCTGGCCTGGCTGGGGCGGCTGCTGACCCCGACGGATCGTCTGCTCTGGCTGGCCCCGCCACCTGCACAGGGCGAGTCCGACACCATTCTGGCTGCGGCGCTGGGCCCGGTCGCGCGATTGCAGCGGCTGGTGTATCTCTCGACCAGCGGCGTGTACGGCGATTGTCAGGGGGCGTGGGTGACGGAAGAGGCACCGCGCCGACCGCAGACGCCGCGCGCCTGCCGCCGGGCCCATGCCGAGTCTGTCGTGCAGGCCTTCGGCCAACGCAGTGGAACGCCGGTGGCCATCGTTCGTGTGCCGGGTATCTACGGGCCCGGGCGGTTGCCGCGGCGGCGGATCGAAAAGGGCCTGCCGACGCTGGCGGCCGCGATCTCGCCGTGGTCCAACCGTGTTCATGTCGAGGACCTGGCTGCGCTATTGCGTCAGTTGCTGGTGGACGGTGAGGGGGTGTTCAACATCAGCGACGGGCAGCCGGGAACCATCACCGAGTACTTTCACGCGGTCGCCGATGTGCTGGATCTGCCGCGCCTGCCCGAGGTTGATGACCCTGCAGACCTGACACCGGAGCTGGCCAGCTACATGCGCGAATCGCGGCGCCTGGACATCAGCCGGGTGCGGCAAGAATATGGTTTTGCGCCGCGGTTTCCCGACCTGCGCGCAGCCGTGCCCGACTGCCGTACTGACGATTTACGCTGGCGCCGGAGCGCCGATTCGTTAGGCTGACAACCACTTAGCCGTTCGCGCCCTGCCGGAGATTGTCATGGACAAGCCCATCACCACATTCGACGAGTTTTATCCCTATTACCTGGCCGAGCACGCAAATCGGACGTGCCGCCGGCTGCATTTCGTCGGGACCAGCATCGCGCTCATCCTGTTGCTTGCGGCCTTTGCCACCCAGGTCTGGTGGCTGATCGCCATCGGCGTCGTTCAGGGCTACGCCTGGGCCTGGGTCGGCCACTTCTTCTTCGAGAAGAACAAGCCGGCCACCTTCAAGTACCCGATGATGAGCTTCATGGGCGACTGGGTTATGTACAAGGACATGCTCACCGGGAAAATCCGCTTCTAGCGAAGAGAGGCCCTGATCCGTCCGTCCATCCGTGGTTGCTGCTGAGCGATGTCCAAGTCGCCGGCGGATCAGAGCCTCGTCGGGATCATGCAATGCGCGGGCCGCGGTCACGGCGGGCATTCGCCGGGTCAGCGGGGCGGCAGGTCATCGCGGTGAGGGCGGGTTTCGTCCTGCAGCGGGGTCGGGTCTACGGCGCGGAACTCCCCGTCCAGCGTCACCGGGCCGCTGCCCGGCGCGTCGTCCACGCCGCGGATCCGTCGCCACCCGAGCTTCAGTAGCAGGCTCAGTGCGACGGCGTCTGACAGAAACCCCGGCATGATCAGCAGCAGGCCCGCAAGAATGCCCAGCGCGCCGCTGATGACGGCGGGGAGCGGCAGGTCGCCCTGATTCATCGCCTGTTGCAGCTTCATCACGGTGCGCCAGCCGCTGCGCTGAATCAGGCTCAGGCCAGCGGCCGCAGCGACCAGAATGAGCAGGAATACCCACAGCGCGCCGATTCGCTCCGCCACGTCGCCGATCACCAGGGCTTCGGCAAAAAACCAGGCCAGAACGAGAATCAGGCGCACGGGGAAATCACAGTCATGATGAAAAGAGGATCCATGGGCGCGATTACGGTACCAATATCACCGATACGGCGGGCGGCTATCGACGCCGCCATTCGCGGTTTGCCAGCCGCAACCCTATAATTCAAGGGTTTAGCGTACCCAGGCCGTAGCGGCGGCAAGTTCCATGGATTACACCCAACCCTTTGCTGTCATCGTCATCGGCGGTGGCCACGCCGGCGCCGAAGCCGCGCTGGCCGCGGCCCGCACCGGCGCGCGCACGCTGCTGCTGACGCACAGCATCGAAACGCTGGGGCAGATGAGCTGCAACCCGGCCATCGGTGGCATCGGCAAGGGCCATCTGGTGCGGGAAATTGACGCGTTGGGCGGATTGATGGCGCGCGCCGCCGATGTGGCTGGCATCCAGTGGCGCACCTTGAATGCGAGCAAGGGCCCCGCCGTGCGCGCGACGCGCTGTCAGGCCGACCGGGCGTTGTATCGCAGCTTCGTGCGTCGCGAACTGGAAAATGCACCGCATCTGACGATCTTCCAGCAGCCTGTGGATGACCTGATCGTGGAGAACGGCGCCGTCGTCGGCGTGGTTACCGCGATGGGCCTGCGCCTGCATGCCCGCGCCGTGGTGCTGTCCACCGGTACTTTTCTCGGCGGCAAGATCCACATCGGCCTGGAGCAATCCAGCGGCGGCCGCGCCGGTGATCCGCCGAGCATCGCGCTGGCCCAGCGTCTGCGCGCGCTGCCGCTGCGGGTCGGCCGTCTGAAGACCGGCACGCCACCGCGTATCGACGGTCGCAGCATCGATTATTCGGTGTGTGAATTACAGCCCGGCGACGACCCGCGGCCCGTGTTTTCCTTCCTTGGGTCCAGCGCCGACCATCCGCCGCAGGTGCCCTGCCACATCACCTGGACCACGCCGCAGACCCACGACATCATCCGTGGCGGCCTGGATCGCTCGCCGATGTACTCCGGCGTGATCGAAGGCGTAGGCCCGCGTTACTGCCCCTCGGTGGAGGACAAGGTGGTGCGCTTCGCCGACAAGGAGCGCCACCAGATCTTCATCGAGCCCGAAGGGTTGTCCACCCACGAGGTGTACCCCAACGGCATCTCCACCAGCCTGCCGTATGACGTGCAGCTCGCACTGGTGCGCTCGATTCCGGGCTTTGAGCAGGCGCACATCACGCGCCCTGGCTATGCCATCGAATATGACTACTTCGACCCGCGCGACCTGACCCCGGCGCTGGAGTCCAAGGTGCTGCCCAACCTGTATCTGGCCGGCCAGATCAACGGCACAACCGGTTATGAAGAAGCCGCCGCGCAAGGCCTGCTGGCCGGGCTCAACGCCGCCCGCCGCTCGCGCGAGGAGG
>JBDNBC010000289.1:0-4145 GCA_039768115.1 Oceanococcaceae bacterium | reverse complement strand
GTCTGCACCGCAGGCACCCAGGTGATTGAGCGCTTCGAAAGCCATGCCCGCGGTCATCCCGCCATCGCCGATCACCGCGACACTGTGCCGCGGCTGACCAATCGCGCGGCTGGCCAGGGCCATGCCCAGCGCCGCGCTGATGGAGGTGGACGAATGACCAACACCAAAGGTGTCGTACTCGCTCTCGGCCCGGTTGGGGAAGGGCGCCAGTCCGCCAAAACGGCGAATGGTGTCGAGGCCGGATCGACGTCCGGTCAGGATTTTGTGCGGATAGGCCTGGTGGCCGACATCCCACACGATACGGTCATGAGGCGTGTCGAAATTGCGATGCAGTGCGATCGACAGTTCGACTGCGCCCAGGTTGGCCCCAAAGTGCCCCCCAACGCGCCCCAGTGTTTCCACCAGACAGCGACGAATCTCGTTGGCCAGTTCCGGCAGATCCGCTGTTGGCAGATCGCGAAGATCCGCTGGCGAATGAACCCGTCCCAGCAGGTGATAGTGTGCCCCGATTGCTGCCATGACCGTTTGCGTCTGGTTATTTCCTAATTATGACAAACCTGTGTGGTTTTCATTCGGCCCCGGGTCGCAGTGGCTGTCAGTGCCCGCGCTCGATCGCCCATTGCGCCAACCGCCGCAGTTGCTGTTGCGCCGCAATGGCCTGTGCCGATCGAGGAGATGCCGCGACGGGGGACTGCAAATCATCGAGTGCCGTGATCGCCATGGCCGCCAGTTCGCGCGCCCAGTTCTGGCTGCCGGCGATACCGAGCCGTGCCGGGTAGGTTGACTTGCCGCGCGCCAGGTCGGCTCCCGCGTGTTTGCCGAGAATGGCCGTGTCCACGGTTTCGTCGAGTACGTCGTCGTGTACCTGATAGGCCAACCCCAGTCCCTGCGCATAGCGACGCAAGGCGTCAATGGTGCGTGAGGGGGCGGCGATCATCTGTGCCGGGAGAACCGCGCTGGCCTCGATGAGGCGTCCGGTCTTGGCCCGATGAACGCGCTCCAGCGCCTCGAGCGGCAACGACTGGTTTTCGGCTTCCAGATCGAGGGCCTGCCCGCCAGCCATGCCCCGGCTGCCGATGGCGGAGGCCACTTCATGCAGAACGGTCAGTTGAGCCGACGCGCGAATTCCCGTCACCGGGAAGGCAAGAATCTCGAAGGCCAGCGCTTGCAGGGCATCGCCGGCAAGGATGGCCGTAGCTTCATCCCAGGCGACGTGAAGAGTAGGCTGGCCGCGGCGCAGATCATCGTCGTCCATGGCGGGCAGGTCGTCGTGCACCAGCGAGTAGGCATGAATGAGCTCGACCGCGGTGGCTGCGGTGTCAAGCTGGTTCGGCTCCAGCCCCAGACTCAGGCCGCTGGCGTAGATCAGGCCCGCGCGAAAGCGCTTACCGCCGTTGAGGGCCGCATGGCGCATGGCGTCATGCAGCCGTTCCGGCGCCACATCCGCGGGCGCAAGATGCGCATCAATATGCTGCTGAACACGATCACGACACTGCTGCAGCCAGTCGGCCGCCGGACAATCGGCTTCCACTCAGTCGCTACTCGCGGCGGAAGGTTCGGCGTCACCGGCGGGGGCATTGAGTTCCTCGAGCCGCTTATGCGCCTCGGTCAGCAGGGCTTCCGCCTTGCGGGCCATGTCGAGGCCGCGTTCGTAGGCGGCCATGGCCTCGGCCAACGGAATGTCCCCATGCTCGAGCTGTTCGACCAGCGATTCCAGCTGCTCAAGGTGCGCTTCGAAGGTGGCGGCGGCAGTGGGCCCGCTGACAGGCACGGTCGGTTCGGACATCGGCGGACGCCGTACGGGAATATGCGGCGAAGTCTAGCAGCGGCTTACGCTGGCGTTCAGGCCGGTGTGATCCGCCGCGAGCCGGGGCGCTTGTCGGTATATTGCGCGGCCATGCTTCACAGATCCAACGCCGGATGACCCAGTCCACCTACGACGCATCCGCCATCGAGCTGCTGGCCGGTCTCGAGCCGGTGCGCCGGCGGCCGGGCATGTTCACCGATACCGCGCGGCCGAATCATCTGGCGCAGGAGGTCATCGACAATTCCGTAGACGAGGCGCTGCAAGGCCATGCCCGCAGCATCTCTGTCGAGCTGTTCGCCGACGGCAGCTGTGCCATCGAGGATGACGGACGCGGAATGCCGGTGGACCTGCATCCCGAAGAGGGTATCCCCGGCGTTGAGGTGATCCTCACCCGGCTGCATGCCGGTGGCAAGTTTTCTGGCAAGAACTACCAGTTTTCCGGTGGTTTGCACGGGGTCGGGGTGTCGGTCGTCAATGCGCTGTCCACGCAGCTGGAGGTGACGGTCTGGCGCAATGGCCAGGTGCATCGCATGCAGTTCCGGGATGGCAACACGGCCAGCCCGCTGGAGGTCACAGGCACCTGCGCCAAGAGCCGGACCGGAACGAAGGTTCACTTCTGGCCTGATACCAAGTACTTCGATCATCCCAACATTGCGCTCCCGCGGCTCAAGCAGGCGCTCAAGGCCAAGGCCGTTCTGCTGCCAGGCCTGACGGTGCGGTTGCATGTGCATGCGACCGATGAGCGCGAGGAGTGGTGCTACAGCGGCGGACTCAGCCAGTACCTGAAAGACTCGCTGGACGGATCACCCTTGCTTCCCGAGGAGCCGCTTGAAGGGCGCATGACCAGTGAACGCGAGGCCGCCGACTGGGCCGTGGGCTGGATGGCGGAAGGCGGTGAAGCGCTGCAGGAAAGCTACGTCAACCTGGTGCCGACCGTGCAGGGCGGGACGCATGTCAACGGCCTGCGCACCGGGCTGACCGATGCGCTGCGGGAATATGCAGACACTCGCAACCTGTTGCCGCGCGGCATCAAGCTGGCCCCGGAGGATGTCTGGGGCGGCCTGTCTTTCGTGCTGTCGGTCAAGATGCAGGAGCCGCAGTTCGCGGGGCAAACCAAAGAGCGGTTGTCATCGCGCGAATGCGCCGCCTTTGTCGCGGGCGTCGTCAAAGACGCCACCAGCCTGTGGTTGCACAAGCATCCGGAAACCGCCGACGCCATCGCCCAGCAGGTGATTCAACGGGCGCAGATGCGGGTCAAGGCGGCGCGCACGGTGACCCGTAAGCGCATCGTCAGCGGCCCGGCGCTGCCCGGCAAGCTGGCGGATTGCGTCAGCTCCGATCCGGCCCGCACGGAGCTGTTCCTGGTCGAAGGGGATTCCGCCGGCGGCAGTGCCAAGCAGGCTCGCGAGCGCGAATTTCAGGCCATCCTGCCGCTGCGCGGGAAAATTCTAAATACCTGGGAAGTGGATGCGGCCACGGCATTGGCCTCGCAGGAAATCCACGACATCAGCGTGGCCATCGGCATGGATCTCGGCAGCGACACCACCGCCGGCCTGCGCTACGGCAAGATCTGCATTCTTGCGGACGCCGACTCGGATGGCCTGCACATCGCGACTTTGCTGTGCGCCCTGTTCACCCGGCATTTCCGGCCGCTGGTTGCCCAGGGGCATGTCTATGTGGCGATGCCGCCGCTGTTCCGCATCGACGTCGGCAAGCAGATTTTCTACGCCCTCGATGACAGTGAGCGCCGCGGCATTCTGGATCGCATCGAGGCGGAGAAGATGCGCGGCAAAGTGGCGGTGACCCGCTTCAAGGGCCTGGGTGAAATGAATCCGCTGCAATTGCGGGAGACCACCATGGCACCCGACACCCGCCGGCTGGTGCAGCTACGGCTGGACGATGTGGCCAGCCTTGAGCAGATGCTCGACATGCTGCTGGCGCGCAAGCGAGCCGGTGATCGGCGGGCCTGGTTGGAACGCCGCGGCAACGAATCCGAAGCCACTGTCTGACCCTGCGAGAACGCTCATGACGGAAATCAACCTGAACGACGCGCTGGAGTCGACCGCGCTGTCCCAATTCGCCGAGAAGGCCTATCTCGATTATTCGATGTACGTCATTCTCGATCGTGCGTTGCCCCATCTGGGCGATGGGCTGAAGCCCGTCCAGCGGCGCATCATCTATGCGATGAGCGAGTTGTCGCTCGGCGCTAATGCCAAGCCGAAGAAGTCGGCGCGCACCGTCGGTGACGTGATCGGCAAATACCATCCGCATGGCGATTCGGCCTGCTACGAGGCGATGGTGCTGATGGCGCAGCCCTTCTCCTGGCGCTACCCGCTGG
>JBDNBC010000288.1:0-4222 GCA_039768115.1 Oceanococcaceae bacterium | reverse complement strand
TCGGCGACGCCGTGCCCGCCTACCGGGCGGGCGTGGCCTGACCGGCGTTATATACCAGCACGGCCCCGTTCGCCGCGCGATCCGGCTGCAAGCTCCACAGAAACTGGCCTTCCGCACCGGTCAGGTAGTCATGGTGAAACTTGATCAAGCCGGACTCATTGCGAGCGTTGCGAACGCGCACATAAAACCCGCCGATGCCTTTGGTAAAGCCGAAGCGTCGGGTTTCGACGCCGAGCACTTCGTAACTGTCATTCAGGCGCAGCGGATAGGCCATCCCGTCCTCGCCATACAGTCGATGGTGCGGCTCCAGAGAGGCCGCATTGACGCGCAAACGCTGGCCCACCAGCGATTCGGCAAAGCGCACGTGATCGCGATAGTAGATGCGCCCGACCGATTGCAGGTGCATCAGCGGCCCCTCCGGCGTCTTCGCGCTGGTGTCCATGGCGTACACGATGCTGCAGTCATCAAGCACGGCGGTGATCCAGCGCTCGCCGAGATTCCAGAAAAATTCGCCGGTGATCTTGCCGCGCCGCCCACCGTAGCTGCGCGGCAGCGAATAGGCCGCCGGGCTGGGCTGCAGGCGCCACAGAACGTAACTGTCGTCGCCCTCGGCACCCGGCTCGCCGGCGGTGCGACGCAACAGGGAGCCGTCCAGCTCGGCGAAGGCGAACTCCAGGCCGGGGCGCTGGGCGAAATCGCAGGAGGCATTCAGGGGAACTACCACCTGCAATGCGCCCTCGGAACCAGACCCGAGCGGTAACGCCATCTTCGGTTCGGGTGCCGTGACTGGTATATTCACGGACGACCATGCCGGCGCACTGGAAATCAGGCTCAGCATGAAGAAGGCGTGGTAAATCATTCTTTTCACAGGCTCTATGCTCAACGCAGACACCGAGATCGTCAAGCTTTCCCGCGAAATCATCGCCGTACTCGTCCCCGACGGGCAGAAGGTGCGGATTCCGCAGGGCACCCAATGCGGCATCACCCAGGCGCTGGGCGGCAGTTTTACGATCTACATTGAGGGTCGCCTGTTCCGGGTGAACGGGGAAGATGCGGACGCGCTCGGCAAGCCGCACCCGCCGCGCATCACGTTGCCGGAGGACGCCGACGATGACACGGTCGAGCGCATTGTCTGGCAACAACTCAAGACCTGCTACGACCCCGAAATCCCCGTTGATATCGTCGAGCTGGGGCTGGTCTACAAGTGCCAGATCCAGCCACTCGGCGCCGATCAGCGCAAAGTGCGGGTCGAGATGACACTCACCGCGCCGGGCTGCGGCATGGGCGATGTGCTGGTCGCCGATGTGCGCCACAAGCTTGAACAGATCCCGACCGTGACCGAAACCGATGTCGAGCTGGTCTTCGATCCGCCGTGGAATCAATCCATGATGAGCGAGACGGCACGCCTGCATACCGGGATGTACTACTGATGAGCGAATTTCCTCCGCCCACGGGTGGCGACGGCAACGCCGAAGCGATTGAAGCGGCCGCCTTCCGCCGTCTGCTCGCACATCTGGACGGACGCAAGGACGTGCAGAACATCGATTTGATGAATCTCGCCGGTTTTTGCCGCAACTGCCTGTCACGCTGGTACCGTGAAGAGGCCGAGGCGCGCGGTATTACCATCAGCGATGCCGAGGCGCGGGAACGGGTATATGGCATGCCCTACACCCGCTGGAAAGACGAATTTCAGACCTAGCTTCCCGTCCATGACGGGCCCCGGGGGAGACCAATGCGCAAAAAATTACCCATCGTCGATGCCGCCTGGCTCATGCTTGAAAACCGCGAGCGGCCGATGCACGTGGGCGGCTTGCAGTTGTTTGATTTGCCACGCGATGCGCCGCCGGACACCCTGCACACGATTGCCGAGCAGTTCCGCGAAGGGACTATGGTCAAGCGGCCCTTCAACCAGCGATTGGAGACACCCTATTCGCGCTCGGGCAGTTTCCACTGGATTGAGGACAATGATTTCGACCTCGAGTACCACTTTCGGCACTCGGCGCTGCCCAAGCCCGGGCGGGTACGCGAACTGCTGTCGCTGGTATCGCGCCTGCACTCGTCGCTGCTGGATCGCCATCGCCCCTTATGGGAAACGCACCTGATCGAAGGGCTGGAAGGGAATCGCTTCGCGGTCTACACCAAGATTCATCACTCCGTGGTGGATGGCGTCGCCGGCATGAAACTGGCGATGAACTCGTTCAGCGAAAACCCCGACGAGCGCAACCTTCCCCCGCCCTGGGCTGAGCACCGCGACAACCTCACACTCAACCGCCAGTTGCGCGGCGGCGCCGTGCTCGCGCCTGGCACCGGCATTCTGGGGCGACAGGCCGCCACATTGCCGGCGGTGTACAAAGCCTTCCGCGACCAGTACCGCAAGGCGCGCTTCGCCGAGCACGAGGTGGTGCCATATCAGGCGCCGCCCAGCATGCTCAACAAGGCCATTACCGGCTCGCGGCGGGTTGCGGCGCAAAGCTATTCATTGCCGCGCATTCGTAAAATCGCCGAGGCGCTGGACGGCACCGTCAACGATGTGGTCATGGCCATGTCTGCCGCCGCACTGCGGGCCTATCTGTGCAGCAACCATGCCCTGCCCAGCGAGCCGTTGACCGCCAACGTGCCGGTGTCGATCCGCCCGGCCGATGACGAGTCCGGAGGCAACGCCATCGGCTTCATGCTGTGCAGCCTGGCCACCAACATCGGTGACCCGTCTCGGCGCTTCCAGGTCATTCAGGACTCGATGCGCGCCGGCAAGGAACGCCTCAAGCAGATGAGCCGCGAAGAAATTACCAATTACTCGCTGCTGCTCACCTCGCCGATGGTGCTGGGCCAGCTGATGGGCTTCAAGGGCGAGCGGCGGCCTCCCTACAACGTGGTGATCTCCAATGTCCCCGGGCCGCGGCAGCCGCTGTACTGGAACGGCATGAAGATGAGCGGGATGTATCCGGTGTCGCTGCTGCTGGACGGGCAGGCGCTCAATATCACTGTCGTGGGGTATGTTGACTCGCTCGAGTTTGGCATTACCGCCTGCCGCAAGACTCTGCCCAGCATGCAACGCCTGCTCGACTATCTCGAGGACGCCCTGGCCGAGCTGGAAATGGTCGCCGGCATTGGCGGACGCAAGCGGCGCGCGAAATCCTGATCGACCGCACGGGAATGGCCGGGTCAGGACGTGACTTCGAACATTCCTGACTGCCCACTAGGCTCGCAATATGGCGCGAAAAAACGCAGCGAGCCCAAGGAAAAAATACCGCGTCACGATACGGTAATTGTTCGACAGTACGTTATTTCTGCTACTTTTATACCGTATGTGCGCCGCACGGATGCGTCCACCGCACATGGGGGAGCACACATTTTTTTACGACCTTCGAAGAGTTAAGGGTGAGATTGCCAATGAATACATTGAAACTGACATCCGCAGCCGCGCTTGCGCTGGCCTGCGCCGGGGCTGCGTTCGCTGAGGATGAGGAGCGCGCCACTTACTTCGCCGTCATGGGCAGCTACATCGTCGCCGATGACCAGCGCGACGTCGACAATGGCAACGCGACCAACATCGATGAGGGCTACGGCTTCCAGTTCGCCCTGGGCCAGCAGCGCGCCAGCGGATTTGGATTCGAGCTCTCGGCCTTCTCTGACATCCTGGAAACCGACAACGGCAACGGTACCGACTACTACCGCTACGGCCTCGGGCTGGACGTCATCTACGCGCTTGGTGACCGTCAGGGGTTCACGCCCTATCTGCTGATCGGCGCCGGCGGCGCATACAACGATGTCGAGCCTGACAACCGCGATGATTATGACTTCTACGCGAACGCCGGTATCGGCGCGGTCACCGGCCCCCTGAACAAGTACGGCATGAAGGTTCGTCTGGACCTGCGCTATGTCTACGACAACTTCGCGTCCGGCTATGACGAGGAGTACAAGGGCAACTTCGGTATCGAGTTCCCGCTCTTTGGCGAGCCCAAGATCGTCGAGAAAGTCGTGGAGACCGTCAAGGTTGTTGAAGTCGAAAAAGACAGCGGCCTGAAGGACAGCGACGGTGACGGCATCGTGGATGACCGTGACAACTGCCCGAATACGCCCGCCGGTGTGCGCGTGGACGGCGAGGGTTGCCCGCTGGGCGGCGTGGTATCGCTGGACGGTGTGACTTTCGAGTTCAACGGTGATCGCCTGCGCCCCGATGCAGCAACCATCCTTGACGCCGCCGCCGACGTCCTGAATCGCT
>JBDNBC010000287.1:0-13868 GCA_039768115.1 Oceanococcaceae bacterium | reverse complement strand
GTCAGCCGGAGGCCGCCGGCCAGCGGGATGACGGCGTGCAGGTCGTGCTGGCGCACGATGGGCGCACGGAGCAGGTTCGGGCTGTCATAAAACGCACCCGCGTCCCAATGCCACGCGTAGCGCAGTTGCAGTCGCGGGTGCGTCCAGCGCAGCTGCGTACCAACGATCCACTCCGGATGCCCCGGCAGCCGGCGGTTGCGGCTGGGGCCATCGCTGCGGTCACGGGCTTCGAGCCAATCGCCGCGCAGATGCAGTGTCCACGGATCGGCAAGGGCGAGGGTCTGCTCGAGACTGATGCCGGTAATGCGCGCGCGCCCGGCATTGGTGGAGCGGCCCAGCCCGCGAGCGTTGTATTGCGGGGTGATCGCGTCACGCAATTCCCGGTGATAGAGACGGAGCAGGGGGAGGGCGTTGATGCGGCCAAGATCCAGATCCAGCGCCAGTGCCCGCTCGGGGCGAAGTTGCGGATTGCCCCGGAACAATCCCCGGTCGCCAAATTTCTCGAACAATGTGGGTGCGCGCTCGCGGTAGCTGAGCTGGGTACGCGTCTGCACAACGGCCAAAGTTGTCGTGTATTGCAGATGAGCGCGGGGCAGCAGCTCCCAGGACACGTGGGATGCGCCATTGCCAGGGGCGTGGACGTCCTCGCCGAGGACGAGGGCTCCGATCAGCCCAGACCATTGCCCTGCAGTCGCAGTGGTGGGAGTTGCGGAGGCCACATCGGGTGTCTGCAGTTGTCCGCTAAGCCGCCAACGCTGGACCTGCTGAGCCACCTCGGGGCGCGCCGCATCGGTGGCGCGAAACTGCGACCAGTCGATGCTCCAGCGCTGGACGGGATGCCAGTCAGCGCTGTCCCACCCCGCGCTGATGGTGCGCTGACGAAGATCGGCGGGTTCCAGGGCCAGTTGCCCGGTGCGGTCGGTATAGCGCTCCTCGGTCCGGCTCCACTGCCACTGACTGCCGTCGAGCCCGGGAGCGGGTGTGGCGATTTGCAGCAGCTGCGTGCTGAGTTTGGCGCGGTTGTTGGTGCTGTTACGCGCATTGGGGATGGCTTCACGATTGTCGACGGCCAGCGCCAGCCATCCCGGGGCGGAATAGAGCAGGCTGGCGTGGCGGGTATCGGCATTCTGCCGCGGCTCGGTCTGGCGCCGCTCCGGGTCGGCGGGATCAAACGGCTTTAGCGGGTTGCGCAACGGGAAGTCGTTGTCCGCCGAACGATATTGCGCGGCCACCAGACCGTGGCCCCGCCGGGTCTGCGCACCCAGATGGCGCGCACCAAAGTCACCGATACCGAGTTGCAGATTGCGCGCGATGGGCGCGACGCGCAGATGCAGGTCACCGACCAGCCCGTGGCTCGACGCGGTATCGAGGTGTGCAGCACCGAGCGCCAGGCTGGGCAGCAGGGCCAGATTGAGAGCCTCCTCGCCCGCACGTCGCAGGGGGACGCCATTGAGCTGAGCCTGCATCTGCCGTGCGGATCCTCCACGCAGTCGGCCTTCGGTGTAGGAACCCAGACCGCCGCTGGGCCGCAGATGCAAGCCGGGCAGAGCGCGCAAGCTCTGTGTGATGTCTATCGCGGGGGTGACCGGCCATTGCGACGGCGCGCGCGATTCATGAACCATCGGGTCCAGCATCACCGGCGGGTCGCGCCCGTCATCTGCGGCAGCGTCGGGCGAAGGCGCGGGCGGCGCCGGGTTCATGGGCGCAGGCACAGCCGAAGGCGGGGAATACCCCATGACCATAGGCGCCATCGTGGCGCCGAATACAACACAACAGGCCGTGCGCATGGCGCGGCACCAGAACAACCTCACGAATGCCCTCCGCATCGTTCCCGGGAATGACGATCCAGGCCGGTCTCCGGACTCGACATCGACACCGGGAACCCGCCTTCCCGGCGCCGTGATGGCGTCAGTGGCGATCGGGTGGTTCCGGCTCTGTCTTACCGTTGCGGGGGCAGCGCCGGATTTGCACCGGCTTCCCGTTTCACCGCGGACGCACGTTCACGTCGTTGGCACCTTTCACGTTAGCAAGGTTACATCAGTACACTGCGCGCCTGCGTAATTCACAGCCAAAGTCCATGAGCAACAGCCCCGCCCTGAACGCCGCGCTCGAGGCGGCCCGCGCCGCCGGCGACATTATTCGCGCCGCCTATCGCTCAAACGTGACGGTGACCATCAAGGCGGATGCCAGCCCGGTCACCGAGGTTGACATCGCCTGCGAACACCGTATCCACGAGATTCTGTCAGCGGCCTGTCCCGGCTATGGTTTTTTCGGCGAGGAGACGGGGCAATCGGATATGGATTCCGAGTTCGTCTGGCTGGTGGACCCGCTCGACGGCACCAAGAGTTTCGTCCGGGGCTATCCGTTCATCTCCACACAGATTGCCCTGATGCACGGCGACGATTTGGTGCTGGGTGTTTCCAGCGCTCCGCTGTTCGAGGAAATCGCCTGGGCGGAAGCCGGGCAGGGTGCGTATCTGAACGGCGACCGGCTGCAGGTCAGCGCCGTCGATGACTGGGCGCAGGCCACGCTGTCCACCGGCAACATTGGCAGCCTGGCCGTCGATTCTTCACGCTGGGCGGCCTTTGGCGCCCTGGTGCCGCAACTGCACCGTATCCGCGGTTACGGTGACTTCTACCACTACCACCTGCTCAGCGCCGGGCGCATTGATGCAGTGCTCGAGTCCGACCTGAACATCCTCGACATCGCCGCCAATACGGTGATCCTGCGTGAGGCCGGAGGGCTCATCACCGATTTGGACGGCGCTCCCATCGGGCTTGAGACGCGGTCGACCGTTGCCGGCAATGCCGTGCTGCAGCCGCGCTTGCTGGCGTTACTGCAGAGCTAGCGCAAGCTGAGCCGGTCGTTGACGATTTTCGGCGTAACGAAGATCAACAGTTCACGGGACTGCGAGCTGGTTGTCTTCTGACGGAACAGAACGCCCAGTAGGGGAATGTCGCCCAGAAGGGGGACTTTGGCTACGGACTCGGATTCGGTCTGCTCGAACACCCCGCCCAGCACCACGGTTTCGCCGTCATTAACCAGCACCTGCGTGTTCAACCGGCGCTTGTCGATGGCGGGCACTTCACCCCCACCTTGCTGCGGGACAAAGCGTCCTGCGGCATCGCGTGAAATGTCCAGATTCATGATGATCCGTCCATCGGGCGTGATCTGTGGTGTCACTCGTAATGCCAGCAGTGCTTCCTTGAACAGCGTGCTGACCCGGGTTGCGGTCACGGCTGTGTACGGGATCTCCTCGCCTTGTTCGATAAACGCTTCCTTGCCGTTGGCGGTCATCACGCGCGGCGACGACACCACTTCACCGCGCCCTTCGGCCTGGATCGCCGACAGCTCGAGATCGAGCAGGAAGTCGCGACTGAGAATGGCCAGAGCCAGACCGGGCGAGCTCAAGCCGAGGCCACCAGCGCTGGCAGACAGATCAATGTTGGGTGTGCCGCGTGCCAGGCCCAATTGGGCAGCGGTCGCGGCATTACCGCCCACGCGACGATCCGCGGCGATGGCCTGAGCCAGTGACGGCGCCAACGGCACACGCTGGTTGGTGGTCTGATCAACAGCGGAGCCCGATGTGGTGATGATGGAGTCACCCGCCGTCCGTGCGCCGGTCAGGCCGGCCCGCACGCCCAGCGAACGGCTGAAGTCGTCGTTGGCTACGACGATCCGTGCCTCGATCAATACCTGACGTACCGGAATGTCGAGCTGCTGTACCAGCGTGCGCACCTCTGCCAGCTTCTCGCGGGTGTCCTGCACGATCAGCACACTGGTGCGCTCATCCACGCTGACCCGGCCACGCTCGGAGAGGAAAGTGCCGGATTCGCCACTCAGCAGCTCCGCCAGCTCGATCGCGCTGGCGTAGTTGATCTGGATGACTTCCGTGGCCAGGGGTGCCAGTTCTTCACGTTGGAGCAGCGTCTCCAGCTCCTGTTTCTCGAGCGCGGCCACCTCGCTGGTGGGGGCCACCCAAAGCACATCCCCTTCGAGATTCTTGCTCAGGCCCTTGGTGCGCAGGACGATGTCCAACGCTTGATCCCAGGGTACGTTCTGCAGGCGCAAGGTCAGGTTGCCGGTCACAGAGTCGGAGACGACCAAGTTTTTACCAGCCACGTCGGCAATGATTTGTAGCAGCGCGCGCAATTCCACATTCTGGAAGCTGAAGTTAATTCGCTCACCGGTGTATTCCTGCTGGTCGCGATTGCGGCGGGCGATTTCTTCGGCCGAGAGCGGGGCCAGTTCCAGCGTGAAGGTCGACCCGACCTGGTAAGCCAATTGTTCGAAGCGGGCATTGATGATCGGACGCACGGTCATGACAACCTGGCCGCGTTCACGGGTGATTTCGACGGTATTCACGGGCGTGGCGAAATCGAGTACATCAAGCGTTTGGGGCGTGAGGCCCAGCTCGGTTTCGGCAAAGCGGGCGACGATCTTGCCGCCTTCTTCGCCGACATCTACGCGCGGTGCATTACCGCTGAGACTGAGTTGTATCTGCCCGGCGCCGGTTTCGGAACGACGGAAATCCACCGCATCGATGCGCGACGGCGCCATCTCTCCGCTGCGTCGGCCGGCTTCGCGAGCGACGGTGCTGGCGAAGACATCGGCAATGATGACATCCCCTTCGCGGCGCAGAACATGCGGATGCAGTTGATCGAATTCCAGCACGACCCGGGTCCGTTGGGCGTCCTCCAGCACCACCCACGAGCGCAGGCCGCTCTGATTGATGTCCTTGTTGCGGGGGGTGACGCCTGCGCGCGTCTGTGGCAAATCGATGGAGATGCGCGCGGGGGATTCGACGGCGAAACTCGAGGGCTCGGGAACCTCGCCCGCGAACCGCATTTCGACGGCCAGCCGGCCCGGTGTGTCGGCGTTGGTGACGCGCACATCGGTGAGCGTCGAGGCGGCGTGTGCCGCTGTGCTGCCCAACATCAGCAGCAGGGCGATGGCCGTGGCCCGGGCCCGTCCCGCGTGCCATGGAGTCCCCGTACGTGTATTCATTCGTCGTCCCCCGATAGTGCCACTTTGGCCTCGCGCTTGACGTACCCGCCCAGCCCGTTCGGCACGATCTCTTCCAACACGATTTCTGCATCCCGAATGGCGGTGATCTGGCCGAAGTTCTGGCCCATGTGATTTCCTGTCTGCACGCGATGGACGAGGCCGTCCGGTGACTCGATGACGGCAAAGAGGTTGCCGGAAAAATTCAGTGTGCCGCGCATGCGCAGGGCTTCCAGCGGGAAAAACTCGAGTGTTTCCCGGTTGCGCGAAAAGTCCGGCGCCAGATCGTTGCTGCTGCTCGGCGCATTGGCGGCGTCGGGAAGAATACGGGCCAGCGGGCGAAAGGGGTCACGAGCGTCGCTCTGGGTATAGCGAAAAGGTTCGTACACCAGTACTTGCGGCATCGGCTCGACCACGGTTGATGTGCGCGCCTTGACCTGATCGATGTAATTCTGCAGATCGCTGTTATCGGCGGCACAGGCACTCAGCAGGACAGTCATGCCTCCCAGCAGCCCCCGCGCAACAACCCTCCTCTTGGTACGGGACATCATGGTGCCTCGTCCTCTTCGATGTAGCGATAGGTCTTGGCAATCGCCTTCATCTGCAGTTCACCACTGCGCTGGGGGTGAGGAATCAGGCTGGCCTCATGAATGGTGACGATTCGCGGCAAGGCCGATACCCGGCTGACGAAGTTGGCAATGTCATGAAAGGCGCCGGCCACGGTAATCCGGTTGGGCATCTCGGCGTAGAACTCACGGGGCTGGTCCGGCTCCGGCTGGAACAGCTCTTCTTCCAGTCCCGATGCGACGCGCGTCTGCGAGATGTCGTTCAGCAAACTGGCCACCTCGGTTTTGCTTGGCAGCTGGCGCAGCAGCCCGGCAAAGCTTTTGCGCATCTCGACCAGCTGGTCGCGATAGGCGTCGATGTTCGCCACCTTGCGCTGCTTCTCCTCGAACTCCTTGCGCAGCCGCTTCTCCTGCGATTCCTGTGAGGCAATGGACTCGCGCAGGGGCTTGACCTGCAAGTGATTGCCCAGAACCACGATGGCCACGAACAGCAGCACAGCAAAAAAACCGTAGAGAAAATTGGACCAACTGCCGATATCCGAGGTGTCGAGATTCTTGATCTCGTCGATACGGGCCTGCAGGTTCAGCCGGTCAAGAGGAAGGTTCATTCGATCAGCTCCTCTTCGCCGGTGGTCTTCTTGGCCGGCCCCACGCGCACCCGCAATGAAAACTCCGATAACCGGCGGTTGCCCTGGTTCGCGGCGCGGATGAACACCAGCCGCGGCTCATGCAACCACTCGGCCGATTCAAGGTTGCGAATATAAGTGGATACGCGCCCATTGGATTCGGCCAGTCCGTCAATCTGCGTGTTGTCGCCACGCTGCTCGACGCGGGTCAGATAGAGCCCCTCGGGCACGGTGCGCACCAGTTCATCGAAAAAGTGCACCGTCTGCGCGCGGCTCTGCTGGAGTTTTTCGATCACCTGGGTGCGGGCGATCAGGTTCTGCCGGACCTGTTCGAGATCTTTGATTTCCTTGATCTGAGCATCCATGGCCTTGATTTCGGCCTGCAGCATGCGATTGCGGGTTTCCTGGTTTTCCAGTTTCCCGCCCACGATCTGGATCAGGAGCACGCAGACCAGAATGCCCGCGGCACCCGCGCCACCCATGATCATCCCAAAGAGCTTCTTGCGCTCCTCGCGGCGGCGGCTGCGCCAATCGAGCAGGTTGACCCGCAACATGGCTGGCGGTGTAGTTCGGCTCATTGCGGATCACTCGACCGCAGACCCAGCCCCACGGCCAGCAGCATCGCCGGTGCCAGCGTAGTCACGCTGGCGCGTCGGACATTGGGGCCGATGGTCATTTGCGCAAACGGATTGGCGCTGGAGGTGGCGATGCCGAGCTTGTCGCCGATGACCTCCGCCAGGCCGAGTATGCAAGCCGTACCGCCGGATAACAGCAGGTGGTCCAGGTTGGAATACTCATTGAAATTGGCAAAGAACAGTTGCAGAGCCCGGTCAATTTGCTGGGCGAGGTCATCAATGAAATACGGCAGAACTTCCTGCACATAGTCGTCGGGGAGGTTGCCGCTGCGCTTGGCCTGCTCGGCCTCTTCGGTCGACATGCCGTAATGACGCATGATGTCTTCCGTGAGCTGGCGGCCGCCAAATCCCTGCTCCCGCCGATAGACCGGTTTGTGACCGTCAAAGACGGCCATCAGCGTGCGCGTCGCGCCGATTTCGCAGAGCATCGTGACACCACTGGCTTCTGCCGGCAGCGCCAGGGTCGTCATCACGTTTTCAAGGGCGAACTCTTCGATATCGACAACATCGGCCGTCATCCCCGCCGACTCGATAGCGGCCAGTCGTTCGTCGATGGTTTCGCTTCGGCAGGCCGAGAGCAGGACTTCATTGACCCCTTCGCCAACCGGAGAGGGCCCAATGATTGTGAAGTCGAGATTGACCTCGTCGATGGGGTAGGGCACGTACTGATCCGCTTCCAGGCGGATCTGCTCTTCCATGTCTCGCTCACTCAGGGTGGAAGGCAGGGTGATCGTTTTGGTAATCACCGGGCTGCCGCTGACCGCAATCGCCGCATTTCTGCTCTTGATGTTGAGTTGGCGCAGGAGTCGGGAAATGACCTTGCCGATTTCTTCCGGCTCACTGACCTGCCGGTCATTCATCGCCGTCAAGGGAAGGCTGTCACTGCCGCAGGCGAGCAAATGGAACTGGCCGCTGGCATAGCGCACCTCGGCCACCTTGACGGTGGACGCACCAATATCAACCCCGACCATTGTGCGGGCCTTGTCACCAAACAGACCGAAGCTGCGGGTCATGGGGTCTCCGAGTGAGCGATTGCGCTGCGCGCGCTTTAGACGCAACGGTAATATATACAAGCGCAGTGTGCACAGGGCAGCGGGAGTCAGAGCCGCAGGTGGGCAAGCTCGCCCGGCTGCAGGGGATGATCATTCGCCACGGTTGTCGGTACAGGCGTTCAACACATTGCGGTGGGCACAGCTTGAAATGGCGCGAATAATCAAATCCTTGCTTCTTGCCGGCATGGCGCTGGGTTTACTGGGTGTTCTGGCCGGCGCGATGATCCTTCTGCATTTCTCGCAGGATCTGCCCGCGGTGGATACGGCCCGGGATCTGGAAATGCATCAGCCGCTGCGCGTGTTCGCGCGGGACGGCACCCTGATTGGCGAGTTCGGCGCGGAGCGCCGCGAGCCGCTGGCCTGGGAGAATGTGCCCGATGTCCTGGTCGATGCCTTTCTGGCCGCCGAGGACGACCGTTTCTATTCGCATCCGGGGTTTGATTATCAGGGGCTGATTCGCGCGGCCTGGGTTCTGTTGACCACGGGGGACAAATCCCAGGGCGGTAGCACCATCACCATGCAACTGGCGCGCAATTTGTTTCTCTCCTCCGAGAAAAGCTACACACGCAAGATTCGCGAAATTTTGCTGGCCATGCAGCTTGAGCGGGCCTTCGACAAGACCGAGATTCTGCGGCTTTACCTGAACAAGATCTACCTCGGCCAACGCGCTTACGGTGTCGCTGCCGCCGCGCGGATCTATTACGGCAAACAGGTCGAGGAGTTGCGGCTTGATGAGGCGGCCATGATTGCTGGCCTGCCCAAGGCGCCCTCGGCTTACAACCCGGTTTCCAACCCGCGTCGGGCCCGGATTCGGCGGGATTACGTCCTGGGGCGGATGCACGATCTGGAGATGATCACACCCGAGGCGTATGCCGAGGCTCTGGCGGCACCGGTGTCCGACAAGCTGGCACCCAAGCCCGTGACTCTGGACGCGCATTACGTCGCCGAGATGGTGCGCGGGCAGATGCATTCCCGCTACGGCGATGCCATCTACACCGCGGGTGTGGAGGTCGACACCACCATCGATGCGACCTTGCAGCGTGCCGCTGCGGCCGCGGTGCGTGACGGCGTGCTCGACTACGATGCCCGGCACGGCTGGCGCGGACCTGCGGCCATGCGCGAACTGCCGGCGAACACCACGCTGGAGGCGCTACAGGCCGAGGACACCGCTGCGCGGCTGGTGCATGCGCAGGAGTTGCTGGAGGACATTCCCACACCGGGCGGGCTGCGCGCGGCCATCGTCATTGATCGGGCCGATGCGGTGCTGACGGTGCTCGATGATGCCGGCGCGCTGGTGCCGCTCACCGAGGAGCAGATTCCCTGGTCGGAGGCACGGGCGCTTGATCCCGGCGCGGTCGTGCATGTGTGGCGACGTGACGACGAGCGCTGGTATCTGGCGCAGATTCCCGAGGTGCAAGCGGCTATGGTGGCCATCGACCCACAGACCGGCGCCCTGCGCGCGGTGGTCGGAGGGTTCGACTTTTTCCTCAGCAAATTCAACCGCGCTACGCAGTCGCTGCGGCAGCCGGGTTCTGCCTTCAAGCCATTTCTCTATTCCGCCGGTCTCGACGCCGGGCTGACCACGGCCACCATTATCAATGACGCGCCGGTGGTCTTCGATGACCCGGCGCTGGGCGGCGCCTGGCGGCCGGAAAACTACGATCGGCGGTTTCGCGGGCCGACCCGGGTCCGCGAGGCGTTGGTGCGCTCGAGCAACCTCGTCACGATTCGTATCCTGCAGGAAGTGGGTGTGCAGCGTTTCCGCGATTATGTCCGTCGATTCGGACTTGGCACGAGCAATCTCCCGCGCGACCTGTCCATCGCGCTCGGTAGCGGTACCTATTCGCCGCAGGATATCGCCATGGCCTATGCCGTGATTGCCAACGGCGGGTGGCAAGTCGACCCCTGGTTTATTGGTCAGGTCCGTGATGGTGAGGGGATGGTTGTTGAGCAGCATGTGCCGATGGTTGTCTGCCCATCCTGCGCTGATGACATGCCCATGATCGAGCCTACTCCGCTGCCGGCGCCAGCTCTCCCCGGTGACGCGCCGGATGTCTCCCCTGCCAATACCGTCGTCGACGCGCCGGAGCCGCGCGCCGCTCCCCGCGTCGCGGATGCCGCCAACATGTACATCGTGGCTGACATGATGCGGGACGTGATTCAGCGAGGTACCGGGCGCGCAGCGCGCGCCCTTGGCCGGCTGGATATCGCTGGCAAGACCGGGACGACGAATGAGCAACGCGACGCCTGGTTTGCGGGTTTCCATCCGCAACTCGCGGTCGTCGCGTGGGTGGGATTCGACGAATTACAGCCCCTGGGGGCGGGCGAGACCGGTGGGCGTGCGGCGCTGCCCATCTGGATCGACTTCATGGAGCAGGCCTTGCCAGGGCTGCCGGAGCAGCTTCCCGTGATGCCGGCAGGTGTGGTCCGGGCGCGCATCGACCCGGATACCGGCCGGCTGTCTAGCGCCGGTTCTTTCGAATTGTTCCTCGAAGGACACATGCCCGATGCCGAGCCGGTTTCGGCCTGGCCGGTGGGGCCGGGTGAAATATCCGATACCGAAGCGAACGATTCGACCGATGCGGTGCTCGAAGACCTGTATTGAGTCACCACGCAAAGGTAAGGCATGCACAACGATCGCCAGGAGATTGCCCGCGAAGCGGCTCGGCTGATGGCCGAAGAGGGCTATGCCGATTGGGCCGCGGCCAAGCACAAGGCTGTGGCCCGTCTGGGGATGCGTCGCCCGGCCATGCCGTCCAACGCCGAGGTGGCGAGTGCGCTGCGCGAGCATCTGCAGCTGTTTGCCGCCGACGAGACGCGAGATCGCCTGCGCGAACGGCGGCGTCTTGCCGTACAGATCATGCGCCATTTGCAGAGCTTCCGGCCGCGCGCGGCCGGAGCGCTGATCAACGGATTAATGACCGAGCGCAGCCCGCTGGAGATTCACCTGTTTGCTGATCCGCCGGAGCAGGTCGATATCTTCCTGACGGACCACAACTGGGATTACGACGATGCCGAGCTGCACCTGCGGCACCCGGATGGCCGCGATATTGCGGTGCCCATGTGCCTGTTGAATACCGATGACGGGGTGGTGGTCGAACTGATTGTGTTCGATGGCGGTGGCGCGCGCTGGTCGCCCACCTCTCCGGTCGACGGCAAGCCGATGGCCCGCCTGGATAGGGCCGCGCTGGAAGCACTGATCGCCGATTCGGCGAGTGACGCCGCGGCCTGAGATCGCCACTGTCCGCGGCGCCGTTACCGACCCCCAGAAACACGAAAGCCCCGTTAATCACGGGGCTTTCAACGTCCTGACGGCGATCTATCGCTTGTCGATGGACACGTAATCGCGCGCGGTCGCGCCGGTGTAAACCTGCCGCGGGCGACCGATGCGGTTGCTCGGGTCGGCGGTCATTTCCTGCCAGTGCGCAGCCCAACCCACGGTGCGGGCGATGGCGAACATCGGAGTCATCATCGACACCGGGATGCCCAGCGCCTTGTAGATGATGCCGGAGTAGAAGTCCACGTTCGGGTACAGCTTCTTCTCCTTGAAATAATCGTCTTCCAGGGCGACTTGCTCCAGCTTCAGGGCCAGCTCGAACTTGGGATCGTTTTCCATGCCCAGATGCTCCAGCACCTGATGGCAGTACTCGCGGATGATGGTCGCGCGCGGGTCAAAGTTCTTGTACACCCGGTGGCCGAAGCCCATCAGCCGGAAGGGATCGTTCTTGTCCTTGGCTTTGGCGATGAATTTGTCGGCCTGTGAGATGTCACCGATCTGGTCGAGCATCTTCAGCACGGCCTCGTTGGCACCTCCATGGGCGGGGCCCCACAGCGCGGTGATGCCGGCAGCGACGGCGGCGTAGGGGTTGCAACCGGTCGAGCCGGCCAGACGCACCGTCGAAGTCGACGCATTCTGTTCGTGGTCGGCGTGGAGGATGAACAGCACATCCAGCGCCTTGGCGGCGATGGGGTCAACTTCGTAATCTTCGGCCGGCACCGCAAACAGCATCTGCAGCAGGTTCGAGCAGTAATCGAGCTTGTTCAGCGGGTACATGAAGGGCTGGCCGGCGCTGCGCTTGTAGGCCGCCGCAGCAATCGTCGGGATCTTCGCAATCATGCGCCGCGCAAAGATGTTGCGGTGCTCGTTATCGTTGATATCCGTGGTGTCGTGATAGAAGGCTGACAACGAGGCCACTACGCCGGCCATCATCGCCATCGGATGCGCGTCGTAGCGGAAGCCCTGGAAAAACTTCAGCAGCGACTCGTTGATCATGGTGTGATAACGAATGGCGGTATCGAATTCTTCCAGCTGTGACGCGCTCGGCAGCTCACCATAGAGCAGCAGATAGCAGACCTCGATGAAGCTGGAATTCTTGGCCAGCTGATCGACCGGATAGCCGCGGTACATCAGGATGCCCTTGCCGCCATCAATGTAGGTGATCTTTGACTCACAGGAGCAGGTGGAGTTGAAACTGGGGTCGTAGGTGAACATCCCCGAGTTGCCGTACAGGCCGCGGACATCGACCGCCTTGGGGCCCAGGCTGCCCTCGACCAGGGGAAGGTCGGCTAGCGGCTGGCCATTCGGCCCAACGATTTGGTATGCGTCGCTCATCAGCAGGGTGCTCCTGTGTTCTTGCGTTGGTTGTCTAACGGCGCGGGGCGCAGGGGCCCCGCATCTACAAAGCGGGGTAGTGCTTGGGATATCCGGTGCGCGCCATGCCGGTGTCCACGGCCGCACGGGCAATCGCGGCCGGAATGACATCGATCAAGCGCGGGTCCAGTGGCGTCGGCAGGATGTAGTCCTTCCCAAAGGACCACTCACTGCGATCATAAGCCTGAAGCACCGATGCCGGTACAGGCTCCCGCGCAAGATTACGCAGGGCGTGAACGGCGGCGATGTGCATCGCCGTATTGATGCCGCGCGCGCGCACATCCAGGGCGCCGCGGAAGATAAACGGGAATCCGAGGACGTTGTTGACCTGGTTCGGGAAGTCGCTGCGGCCGGTGGCCATAATGATGTCGTCCCGTGTCGCAAGGGCCACATCGGGCATGATTTCCGGGACCGGATTGGAAAGCGCGAAGACAATCGGGCGGTCCGCCATCGACTGCACCATGGCAGCATCCACCAGACCCGGGCCGGAGACACCAATAAAGACGTCCGCGCCATTCATCGCCTCGGCCAGGGTTCGCGGTCCGCCGTGCTGGGCAAACTGCGCCTTGAAATCCACCATCTCGCCGCGATCGGCCTGAATGACCCCCTGGCGATCAATAACAAAAATGTTTTCCCGGCGCGCGCCCAGTTCCAGACACAGCTTGAGGCTGGCAATGCCTGCCGCGCCGGCACCGAGGCAGACAATGCGGCAATCTTCAATGGCCTTGCCCTGAAGCTCCAGTGCATTGAGCAGGCCGGCGACGACGATGATGGCCGTGCCGTGCTGGTCGTCATGAAAAACCGGGATATCGAGCTTCTCCTGCAGCGCACGCTCGATTTCAAAGCAGTGCGGTGCAGCGATATCCTCGAGATTGATGCCGCCGAAGGTCAGCCCGATGCGGGCCACCGTATCGATGAAATCCTGCGGTTCGGGGGCGTCGACTTCGATGTCAAACACGTCGACATCAGCGAACTTCTTGAACAGTACGGCCTTGCCTTCCATCACCGGCTTGGACGCCAGCGGCCCTGCGTTGCCCAGACCCAGAACAGCCGTGCCATTGGTAATGACCGCCACCAAATTGCCCTTGGACGTATAGCGGTACACATCGTCCGGGTTGGCCATGATGGCTTTGACGGGCTCGGCGACCCCGGGCGAGTAGGCCAGCGACAACTCCGCGGGCGTCGTGAACGGCTTGGTCACGGCGATCGCCAGCTTTCCGGGCTGAGGCTTCTCGTGGTAATCCAGTGCCGCTTGAACCCGGTCGCTCATAGTTCCCCGATCGCCTGTGGTGTTGATGTTGCCGAATGTACTCTGAAACGTCGTGCAGAATTAC
>JBDNBC010000286.1:0-9151 GCA_039768115.1 Oceanococcaceae bacterium | reverse complement strand
GGCATTGTGCGACCGGCATCAGGCCCTGCTGATCTTTGATGAAGTGCAATGCGGCATGGGCCGGACCGGCGACCTGTTCGCCTACATGGGTCTGGGCATCACGCCGGATATCCTGACCTCGGCCAAGGCCCTGGGGAACGGGTTTCCGATTGGCGCCATGCTGACCCACGCGCCCATTGCCCGGAGCCTGGCCGTTGGCACCCATGGCAGTACCTATGGTGGTAATCCGTTGGCCTGTGCCGTGGCCAGCAAGGCACTGGAGCTGATCAACACGCCCGAACTGCTGGCCGGAGTGCGCGAGCGCAGTGCGCGGATGCGCCAGCATCTGCAGCGTATCGACGATGACTTTGGTCTGTTTGCCGACATCCGCGGCCAGGGACTGCTGCTCGGGGCGCAGATGGCCCCGGCCTTTGCCGGGCGTGCCCGCGATCTGCTGCAGGCCGGCGTGCAGCACGGGGTGATGGCTCTGGTGGCCGGTGCCAGTGTGCTGCGATTGGCGCCGCCGCTGAATATCCCGCTGGCGGACATCGACGAAGGCATGCGGCGTCTGGCCCGCGCCGCCGAGCAGCTGGTTGATCAGGGCGTCAGCGCGTGAACAAAGGTGCCCTTGGTCGATTCGTGGCTCAGTTGCAGCAGGGTGGCGGCCACCGTCGCACCGGAGACGGCGCGGTATTTGCGCCAGCGGCCGCGCAGCAGCGGGTTCAGTAGCGGCATCACCTTCTGGCCGAGGGCCTCGGCCGGGCGCACATCGTCGCGTTCGCCCAGCAGCAGTGAGGGCTGCACGATGTCCAGGCGCGCAAAACCGGCATCGCGCAGCGCATTTTCGGTTTCCCCCTTGATCCGGTTGTAGAAAATCGCCGACCCGGCATCTGCGCCCTGCGCCGAGACCTGCAACCAGTGGCGTGTGCCGGCCGCGCGCGCCATCCGCGCCAGATGCAACACGAGGTCGCGGTCGATGGCGGCAAAGCGATCGCGGGAGCCGGCGATCTTCTGGGTGGTGCCCAGGGCGCACAGCACACAGTCGATGCCGGCGAAGTGCTCGGGCGTGGCCTGGCTCAGGTCGTCAAGTACCTGCCAGTCGGTGGGTGAGCCGACGGCCGGGTCTGCATGTGCCCGCGGCCGTCGCGCGAGGACTCGCAGCGGCAGGTGTCGGGCCTCGGACTGGTCGAGCAGGTGCCGGCCCACCAGGCCGGTAGCCCCCAACAGAAGACGGTTCTTTGACATATGTAAGCGTAGCGTCGAAATCCAGCGTGAGCCGAGTGTGCCTCAACATGTTCAACGATGGTCTGACAATGCTGCAAAGCCTGATGGTCGGGCGTACAGTGCGCGCCATGGATAGAGCCTTCGAGCGTGGGGACAGCCACGCACCATGCACGCGCCAGTTGCAGCGCGGTCTGCGCCGCTTGCGCTTTGACGACCCGCTACTGGAGCGGGAGTTCCGCCGACGCTACACCGACCTGAACATCGGCCGTATCCGGGCGGCGATCGTGCTGGCCGTGATTCTGGTGGTGGCCGTAGCGCTGCTGGATCTGATGACCGCACCGGCCGCACTGCGCTGGAGCGTATTCGCCGAAAAGATGGCGTTGCTGCTGCCGGTGCCGCTAATGACTTTATGGGTGGCGTATCACCCGCGCTATTACACGCGCGTCGGCCGGGCCATGTTCGCGGCCATCGTGGCCGTGGGGCTCATTTTTGCAGCCATTCATGCGCAAATGGGCATGAATGGATTCGTCCAACCGCACTACTCCCTGATGCTGGTGGTGGCCTTCGCCTATTTCCTCAGCGCTCTGTTGTGGCCGAGCTGTGTGGTCGCGGCCTGGGTGGTAACGCTGGCGGCCATTGGCAGCGATGTGTATCTGGGCTTGCCCCCCGCCGATCTGGCCTACATGGCGCTGCATCTGGTGGCCGCCAATCTGGTCGGCATGGTGGGGAGTTTTATGCTCGAGCGGGTCAGCCGGCTCGACTATCTGCACGCCGGCAGTGCCTCCGAAATGGCCGACATTGACCGCGTTACCAGCCTGCGCAGCGCGCATTCCTTCAGCCGGCGTCTCGAGCGTTGGTGGAGCAAGGCGGTGCAGCGCCGTGCGCATCTGGGCGTGATGTTCATTGATGTGGATTACTTCCGGCGTTTCGATGCGAGCTGCGGCCACTACGAAGCCGAGAAAGCCTTGCGCGCCATCGCCCAGAGTATTCAGGGACTGCGCAGCACGCGGGAGTGTTTTCTCGCGCGGCTGGATGATGATGGCTTCGGCGTGATCATGCGCGATGCCACACCGGAGGCGCTGGAGGCCCTCGCGCGCGAGATTCAGGACACCGTCGCCAAGTTGCGCGTCCACCATCCGGACTCGCCGATTGCCAGCCACTTGACGGTCACGATTGTCGGCCGCGTGAGCGCCCCGGATGCACAAACCGGGTATCAGAGCGTCCTGGACGCGGTGAAGGTTGATCTTGAACACACCAAGCGTTGCAACCGCAATACGGTGGTCATTGATGCCACGGGGGCGGAGTGCCCACCGGACCCGGGTGGTAAGGTCACGCCGCTGCGTAAGGTCGGCGCCGCCAGCTGACGGCGACGCGGCTCAGTCGCGGATTCAGGCCGCCTGTGCGGTGTTGCGCAGTGTGTCAGCCAGTTCGCGCAGCAGGGCGCTGGTGTTGTCCCAGCCCAGGCAGGCATCGGTAATGCTCTTGCCGTAAACCTCGGGCGTATCCTGCCGGCCCTGCTCCAGATGACTTTCGATCATCAGGCCGAGGATGCGCTTGTCGCCGCGGGCGCGGCGCGCCACGCAGTCGCGGGCCACCGCGGGCTGGTTCTCCGGCTTTTTGCCGCTGTTGGCGTGACTGCAGTCGATCATGACCTGGGCCGGCAGTTGCGCTTTGGCGAGCAGGGCACAACTGGCATCCACCGCGGCCGCGTCGTAATTGGGGCCATCGGAGCCGCCACGCAGAATCACATGCGTTTGTTGGTTGCCGGTGGTTTCAAAGATCGAGACCACACCGGTTTTGGTCAGCGACAGGAAGCGGTGCGGGTTGCGTGCGGACGTCACCGCATCCACCGCCACGCGCACGCTGCCGTTGGTGCCGTTTTTGAATCCCACCGGGCAGGACATGCCCGACGCCATTTCGCGATGGAGTTGCGACTCGGTGGTGCGCGCGCCGATGGCCCCCCAGCTCACCAGATCCGCCAGGTACTGGGGTGTCAGCAGGTCCAGAAACTCCACACCCGCCGGCATGCCCATGGCGTTGAGGTCCACCAGCAACTGCCGCGCGGTGCGCAGGCCGTGGTCGATGTCGAAGCTGTCGTCGATGTGCGGGTCGTTGATCAACCCCTTCCAGCCCACCGTGGTGCGAGGTTTCTCGAAGTACACGCGCATGACGATCAGCAACTGATCGTCGACATCCCGGCGCAGCGCGGCGAGCCGGCGCGCGTAGTCGAGGGCCGCATCCGGGTCGTGGATGGAGCAGGGGCCCACCACCACCAGCAGCCGCGAATCTTCACCGGCGAGCACGTCGGCAATGGCCTGCCGGGTGGACTTTACGGTGTCGGCGGCCGGGCCGGTCACCGCCACGGCCTGCTGGATGGAGGCGGGCGTGGCGACCGGACGAATGGAAGCGATGCGAAGATTGTCGAGGCGTTGCATGAGAACCGGGGCGCCCGCGCCCGGAAGCGCACGACTGCCCATTACAAAGAGTTAGCGACGTAGCATAGCAAGATGAGTTTCGATGCTGCGGCCTTGCCCATTCATGCCGTGCTGCCGGATCTGCGCCGTGCGTTGTCCGCGCGCACCCGTGTGGTGCTGGAGGCTGCGCCCGGAGCCGGGAAGAGCACGGTCGTGCCTCTGTCCCTGCGTGATGCGGCATGGCTGCAGCAGCGCCAGATCTGGATGCTCGAGCCGCGGCGGCTGGCGGCGCAGGCCACGGCCCGGCGCCTGGCCTGGGGGCTGGGTGAAGATGCCCCGGGACAGAGCGTGGGCTTGCTCACCCGTGATCACCGGCAGGTCAGTCGTCAGAGCCAGATTATCGTGGTGACGGAGGGCATCCTGACTCAGCGTCTGCAGGACGACCCCGAGCTGGCGGAGATCGGCATCGTGATCTTCGATGAATTTCACGAGCGCAGTGTGCACGCGGATCTCGGCCTGGCCCTGTGCCGCGACGTGCAGTCGGTATTACGGCCGGATCTGCGGTTGTTGCTGATGTCGGCCACGCTGGATGGCCGCGGTTTGGCACAGACGCTGGATGCACCGCATCTGTCGTGCCCGGGGCGGATGTTTCCGGTGGCTCAGCACACTCGGCCGATGCCGTTGGAGGCCGCGCTGAATGACGGGTTACGCCGTCTTTTGCATGAGATCGCGGCGCGCCCCGGTGGTAGCATTCTGGTGTTCCTGCCCGGCGAGGCGGAGATTCGCCGCGCCGAGCGCGCGCTGGAAACGCTGCCGTTGCCGGTCTTCCCGCTCTATGCGCGGCTGCCGCCGGTGACTCAGGAGCAGGCGCTGCACGATGCGCAGCGGCGGGTGATTCTCGCCACCGCTGTGGCCGAGACCAGCATTACCGTGGCCGGCGTCGACACCGTTATTGACGCCGGTTGGGCACGCTACGCCGAGTTTGATCCGGCCGCGGGCCATGCGCGCCTGGTGACCCGGCGTGTGACCCGTGCCCAGGCGGCTCAGCGCGCCGGTCGCGCGGGGCGCACCGGTCCGGGGGTGGTCTGGCAATTGTGGTCCGCGGAGGAGTCGCTCGACCCGGCGTTGCCGCCGGAAGTGCAGCGCGCGGATCTCGGGCGCACGGTGCTGGAGCTGGCGCGGTGGGGCGATGCCGATGTGCCCTGGCTGGACTTGCCGCATCCGGCGCACCGCGCGCAGGCCGAAGATTTGCTGCGCCGGTTACAGATCACGGATGCGGACGGGCGGCTCAACGCGCGCGGACAGGCGGTGGCGCGCGTGCCGCTGGATCCGCGCCCCGCACTGCTGCTGCATGCCGCGGCGCAGGCCGCATCGCCGACGGTGCGCGAGCAGATTCTGGAGGTGCTGAGTCTGCTCGGGCTGGATCGGGCGCTGCCGCGCGAGCCGGTGGATCTCGAGCGGCTGGTCGAGCAGCGGCGGGCCGGTCGGCTGGATGCCCCTGTGCAGGCCGCCGCCACACGCGTGCGCTCCCAGCTGGAGCGCCTGCTGCGCCGCCGGGTTGATGGCGCGCATACGGCTTCGCCCGCAGACGAGCCTGCGGTCGAATCGCTGCTGGACGCGCTGCTGCGGGCCTATCCGGATCGAGTGGCCCTCCCGCGCGAATCCCGCGGCCAGTTTCGGTTGTCGGGCGGCGGCGGGGCGCAATTGGTAGCGGATCATCCGCTGGCGGTAGCCGAGGCGCTGATCATCGTGGACATGGATGGCGGCCGCGAAGGCCGGATTCGCCGGGCGTTTCCCTTGACCCGGGCGGCGCTCGAAGCGCGAACCCGCGACCGCCAGCGCATCGCGCAGCCCCAGCGGCTGGACCCGGAGACCGGCCGCATCGTGGCGCGCCGCGAACGCTATCTCGGGTCGCTGCTGCTGGAGTCCCAGCCCCTGCCGGTGCGGCCCGGCGCGGATGCCGAAGCCCTGTTGTGTGCCGCGCTGCGCGACGGGGCGTGGTCACGTCTGCCTTGGTCGCCGGCGCAGCAGCAATGGCGGGCCCGTGTCCAGCTGCTGCGCGCTGCTGGTCATGCTCTGCCGGACTGCCGCGACACGGCGCTGCAGGACGAACTGGAAGACTGGCTGGGGCCCTTTCTGACCGGCGCAACGGCCCTTGATCACCTCCGTCCGGACGTGCTTCAGCAGGCGCTGGATTACCGTTTGTCGGCAGCGCGCGGGCTGGTTGAACGCGAGGCGCCGGCGCAGGTTGAGCTGAACGGGCAGCGCTTTCGGCTGGATTACACCGCGGAAAACGGTCCGGTGCTGGCCGCCGAAGTGCAGTGGTTTTATGGCCTCGAATGCGGGCCGGCGATTGCTCAGGGCCAGCATCCGGTGTGTCTGCATCTGCTGAGTCCGGCGCGGCGCCCGCTGGCGGTGACCCGCGATCTGGCCAGTTTCTGGCGCAATGCCTGGAGCGAGGTACGCGGCCAGATGCGCAGCCGCTATCCCAAACATGACTGGCCACAGGACCCGGCCCGGGCGTCCCTGCCCGAGCGCTTCGCGCGGCGTCTGCGCGATGCCGGCAGGGCGGACCGATAAGGCGCGGAGGGTCGTCATCGCGGCAGTGGCCAGGAGGGGGCGATCGGGATCGAAGAGGGAGTTTCGGTTTAGGCTTGGCCTCGTCCATGTCGCGCAGACGCTGCGGGCCGCGGCCGGGAAACCCGGGCGGTGTCGGGTGGTCTGCTAATCGAGTATCCATACGGGAGTTTTCATGCGCGCTTCATTTGCTTCTATCGCCTCGGCCGGCGCCCTGGCCGTTCTCAGCCTGACGGCAATGCCCGCCGCCGCCGACCGTAAGTCGGCACCGAAGGAGGCCCACGCGTACATCGTCAGCCCGGTACACGGCCAGACCGTTCCGCAGACGTTCACCGTGATCTTCGGGCTGGAGGGGTTTGGCGTGGCGCCGGCCGGTGTCGAGCGGGACAACACCGGCCATCACCACCTGCTGATTAACGTTGACGAATTACCGCCGATGGATCGGCCGCTGCCAGCGACCGACAACATTGTGCATTTCGGTGCCGGGCAAACCCAGACCACATTGCGGCTGGAGCCCGGCAAGCACACGCTGCAACTGCTGATGGGCGATCACACGCACACCCCGCATTACCCCAGCGTCAAGTCGCAGAAGATCACCATCACCGTGCGGCCGGACCCCACGCCTGCGCCGAGTGACGAGCGCAAGGGCAGCCCGCTGAAGCTGTTTTGAGGAGTGGGCTGATGGAGAAAGCGATGTGTCGATGGGCGGCCGCGTTGACGGTCATCTGCGCCGGGCCGGCCTTCGCGCAGCCGGCGTCACCCCCGGTTCCTGACTACCCCCCGGCGCCACGGGCGGATGTGGTGGATATCTACCACGGCGAGCGGGTGGCCGACCCCTTTCGCCCGTTGGAAGACGTGGATGCTGCGGACACCCGGGCCTGGGTTGAGGCCAACCAGCAGCTGACCGAGGCCTACCTCGCGCAACTGCCGGGACAGGCCCGTCTGCAGTCGGCTCTGGAGCGGATCTGGAATCAGCCACGCTATGGCTTGCCGCAGACCGTCGGCGCGGTGCGCTACCTGCTGATCAACGATGGCCTGCAGCCGCAGCCGGTGCTGTATCGCCAGCCGCTGCAGGCGGATGCGGCCGCAGCGACGGTAGTGCTGGACATCAATGCGCTGAGCGCGGACGGCACCACCGCGCTGAAGGCGTGGCGGGTCTCTCCGGATGGGCGCTATCTGGCCTATGGCCTGGCCGAGGCAGGACAGGACTGGACCCGTATCCATGTGCGGGACCTGCGGACCGGCCAGGATCTGCCGCAGGTGCTGTCGGACATCAAGTTCTCCACCATCAGCTGGACGCACGACAGCGGAGGATTCTTCTATGCGCGCTACCCGCGGCGCGAGGGGACTTTCGACACCATCGAGGGGCAATCGCTGTGGTACCACCGGGTCGGTACGGCGCAAACGGCCGATGTGCGGGTCTATGCCAATCCGGAGCAGCCGCGACTGAACTATCGGACCGAAGTGGATGACAGCGGACGCTGGTTACTGATTTCCATTTATGCCGGCGCGAGCAGCCGTAATGCGCTGTGGGTGCAGGACCTGCGCAATCCCTGGGACCCGCAGTTGATTGGTGGCCGGCGGCAGTTGATCAACGACTTTGCCTACCGACGCACGCCGATCGGGGTGCTCGATGATGTGCTGTATGTGCACAGCACCGCGAACGCGGAGCGCGGCCGCGTGCGGGCGCTGGATCTATCCCGGCCCGGCGCGCAATGGATCACCGTGGTGCCGGAAACGGATGCGACGCTGGTTGATGCGGCCCTGGTGGACGGCATTGTGGTGACCCATCACCTGCGCAATGCCGTGTCCGAGTTAAAAAGCTGGTCGCCGATTGGCGAGCCGCAGTTCGACCTGACGCCGCCAGGACTCGGTGCCATCCGCGGTCTGCGCGGCGCCAAGGATCGGCGTGAGCTGTTCTTCCAGCGCTCGTCAACGGTCGAGCCGCGGGCAGTGTGGCGGGCCAATCTGACCCGCGGGGAGGTGGCACCCTGGCGCGCGCCGCAGAACCCGGTCGCAACCGTCGATTTCGTCACCGAGCAGCATTTCGCCACCTCGCGTGACGGCACCCGGGTGCCGTACTTCCTGTCCTACCGCCGCGGGCTGTCGGCGGAGAAGACCCATCCGGCCTGGCTCTACGGGTATGGGGGCTTCAACATTCCGCTGACGCCGTCCTACCGAGTGCATGCGCCATTGTGGATGCAGGCCGGCGGGGTCTTCGTGGTGGCCAACCTGCGCGGTGGCGGGGAGTTTGGTGAGGCCTGGCATCGCGCCGGCACGCGGACGCAGAAGCAGAACGTGTTTGACGATTTCATCGCGGTGGCCGATGACCTCGTCGCCAGCGGCTGGACCACGCCCAAGCAGCTGGCCATTCACGGCCGCAGCAACGGCGGTTTGCTGGTGGGCGCGGTGACCAATCAGCGGCCGGAGTTGTTTGGCGTCGCGCTGCCCGGTGTCGGGGTGATGGACATGCTGCGCTTTCACACCTTCACCATTGGTTGGGCCTGGACTGGCGATTACGGCTCGGCGGAGGATCCGGCAGAGTTTCGCGCGCTGCGGGCCTACTCGCCCCTGCACAATATCCGTGCCGGCGTGAATTACCCGCCGGTCCTGGTTTACACGGCTGACCACGACGATCGCGTAGTGCCGGGGCACAGCTTCAAATACGCCGCGGCGTTGCAAAACGCCGATACGGGCCCGAACCCCACGCTGCTTCGGATCGAATCCCGCGGTGGACATGGCGCCGGCAAGCCGACGGCAGCGCAGATTGCCGAAGCACGGGATCTGCTGCTATTTGCCGGTTATCACACCGGCTTGGACTGGCAGCGATTGCCGCAGGCGGACGGCGCAGCCGGTGACTGGCAGCGGCTGATCGGCAAGTAACCGCTGCCCATCGGGCTGACGCGGTCAGAAGTACCGCGTCAGCTCGATTTCCAGGTAGTCGTCGTTGCGCACGG
>JBDNBC010000285.1:0-7015 GCA_039768115.1 Oceanococcaceae bacterium | reverse complement strand
GGTTCGACCAACGCGGTGCTGCACTATCTGGCCATCGCCGCGGCGGCGGACGTGGAGTGGTCGCTGGACGATTTCGAGCGCATTCGCGTGCGCACACCGGTGCTGTGCGATCTCAAGCCCTCCGGAAAGTACGTCGCTGTGGATCTTCACGCGGCGGGCGGGGTGCCGCAGGTGCTGAAGATGCTGCTGGCCAAAGGTCTGGTGCATGGCGATTGCCTGACCATCACCGGCCGCACGCTGGAACAGGAGCTGGCCGATGTGCCGGTCGAACCGCGCACCGATCAGGATGTGATTCGTCCCTTTGACAAGCCCATGTACAGCGAGGGGCACCTGGCCATCCTCAAGGGCAACCTCGCCCCCGCCGGCGCCGTGGCCAAGATCACCGGTTTGAAGAATCCGTCAATCACGGGGCCGGCACGGGTGTTTGATTCCGAAGATGCGGCCATGGACGCGATCCTGGCGGATACCATCCGCGCCGGCGATGTGCTGGTCATTCGCTACGAAGGCCCAAAGGGCGGGCCGGGAATGCGCGAGATGCTGGCACCCACCTCGGCGATCATCGGCAAGGGGCTGGGCGAATCCGTGGGCTTCATTACCGACGGCCGTTTTTCTGGCGGGACCTGGGGCATGGTCGTGGGGCATGTCGCGCCCGAGGCGGCCGTGGGCGGACCGATTGCTTTGATTGAAGAGGGCGATACGATCACCATCGACGCGCATCAACAGACGATTCGCGTCCATCTGACCGACGAGGAACTCGCCGCTCGACGGATGCAATGGCAGCCCCCGGCGCCGCGGCACACGCGCGGCGTGCTGGGCAAGTTTGCGCGGTTGGTGTCCTGTGCCAGCACCGGCGCGCTGACCGACATGCCGGAATGAGGCCGCGGGAGAGGGGCACTGGCGGCAAGGGCTCGGGTCATCAATAATCAGGGTCGGGATTCGAGGAGACCCCATGATTGACATCGACAGTTTCATCAGCGGCATCTACCGACACAGTGTGGACGCGCCGTCCGATGATTTTCGCCACTGGGCCCTGGGGCAGCTGCGCGCGCTGATTCCCTTCGACGCGGCGGTATGGGGATCCGGCCCGATGGCCAAGCCGCATTTTCATACCGTCACGACCTTTGGCGTATCGCGAGAGTTTGCGCAGGCGCTGGAATCGTCGATGGCCGACAACCCGCTGTGGCCGGCGATCATGGAGCGCCCGGGCGAGCCCATTGCGATGAACGAGGTCTGTTCGGACCGCAAGTTCTACAAGTCCGAGCTGTATCGCAACACATTCGCGCCGTTTGGCATCGAGCGGATCCTCTCCAGCCACAGCGTCGAGCCGCGCAGCGGCCTGCACACGTTGCTGACGATCTACCGCTTCGATCGGGATCAGAAATTCCGCTCCGAGGAAAAGGCCCTCCAGACCCGGGCGATCTATCACCTGATTCACGCGGCGGCGCAGGCCTTCTTCGTGGCTGTGCGCACGCCGCACGGGCTCACCCCTCGGGAATTCGGCGCGGTATGCGACCGTGAAGGCGTCTTTCATGAGGTGGAGCAGGGCTTTCTCGATCTGCTCGACCAGAAATTCCCGCGGCGGCCCAAGAACCGCCTGCCGTTCAACCTCCCGCAGCCAGGGTTTGCCGGCCTGCTTGACGGCTTGCATGTCTCGGCCGAGGCCTTCGACGACCTGGTGCTGTTACGCGGTCGGGCCTGCACGCCGCTGGATGAGCTGACCGATCGCGAGCGCGATGTGGTTGAGCAGGTCTGTGACGGGCTGTCTGCCAAGGCCATCGGTCGCGATCTGGGACTGGCGCCATCGACGGTCTCCACGCATCTGTACCGCGCGTACCGCAAGCTCGGGGTGGAGAGCCGCACGGCGCTCGCGCATCTGGTCAAGCGCATACGTTAGTTGCCTACACTGGTATTCTCGCCCCCATGGCGTATGTCTCCCTGGCCCGCAAGTGGCGCCCCCGTCGGTTTGCTGATCTGGTCGGGCAAACTGTCATCCGTACGGCACTGGAAAATGCTCTGGCGCAGGGCAAGGTTCACCAGGCCCTGCTCTTCACCGGTACCCGTGGTGTAGGTAAAACCACCATCGCCCGCATCCTGGCGCGCTGCCTTAATTGCGAATCGGGTGAGGGTGTCGTTGCGGAACCCTGCGGCACCTGCAGTGCCTGTGTGTCCATTGATGAAGGGCGCTTCCCGGATCTCTTCGAAATCGATGCGGCCTCGCGCACCAAAGTCGATGACACCCGTGAGCTGCTCGACAACATCCCTTACGCGCCGGTGCGCGGCCGGGTCAAGGTGTATCTCATCGATGAGGTGCACATGCTGTCGAAAAGCTCCTTCAATGCGTTGCTGAAGACGCTCGAAGAGCCGCCGCCGCATGTGCAGTTTCTGTTGGCCACCACCGACCCGCACAAGCTGCCGGTGACGGTATTGTCGCGTTGCCTGCAGTTTCATCTGTCGCGGATCCCGCTGGACTTGATGTCCGCCCGGCTGGAGCACATCTGTCGCGAGGAGCAGGTCACCTTCGAGACCGATGGCCTGCTGCGCATTGCCCGGGCCGGCGATGGCAGCCTGCGTGACGCGCTGTCGTTACTGGATCAGGCCATTGCCTTCGGCGGCGGCACGATAGAGGGCGCCCAGGTCGCGCAGATGCTCGGGACCGTCGAGCGCCGGGAAATTCTGGACCTGCTCGACGCCATTGCCGCACGAGACGTGCCGCGGTTGATGGCAGTGGTCGATCAGTGTGCATCGCGCGGCCTGGATTTTTCAGCTCTGCTCTCCGAGCTGGCACGGGCCTGGCAGCAACTGGCTTTGGCGCAGGTGCTGCCGGGGGCGGATGACGAGCGGGTCGCCGCCGATTTGCTTTCCCGTGCCGCGCTTTTCGTTCCGGCCGACGTCCAGGTGTTCTATCAGATTGCCTGCCACGCGCGACGCGACCTGGATTGGGCGCCCGATCCGCGCACGGGCGTCGAGATGGCCCTGCTGCGCATGCTCGCCTTCCTGCCCGAAGCGGTGACTGCCAGCGGAGGGCCGCCGCCGGGAAAGTCGCTACCGGAGCCGCCGCCTGAGGTCATCGCGGCTCCGGAGCCAGCGCAGCCACCGGAGCGTGCGATGCCCGCGGAGGCGGCCAGGCCCCCGGAGCAGCCCCAGCCCGCGGTCGCAGCCGAGACGGCAGATCTCTCGGCGGGGCCGGATGATTCCCCGCTGGAAGCACAATTTCGAGCCACCGCTGTTGTGCAGGCGCTGGAGGCCGAATTCGGCAGCGGTCTGATGCTGCGCAATGTTCACGTTCGGGCGGCAGCGGAGAGCGATGATGACGCTCCGGCCGGCCCTCCCTCGCCGTCATAAGCGGACGGCATCACCATTACCAGAGATAAGCACGATGAAAGGTCAGCTAGGTCAATTGATGCAGCAGGCGCAGGCCATGCAGAAGAAAATGCAGGAAGCGCAGGAAGAGGTGGCCCGCCTCGAAGTCACCGGCGAAGCCGGCGGCGGAATGGTCAAGGTCACCCTGAACGGCAAGCATGAAGGGCGACGCGTACAGATCGACCCCTCGCTGCTGGGCGAGGACCGCGACATGCTTGAAGACCTGATTGCCGCTGCGATTACCGATGCTGCACGCAAAGTACAGGAGGTCAGCGCCGAGAAAATGCAGGGTCTGGCCGGCGGCATGGGCCTGCCTCCCGGCATGGGCAATCTGTTCGGCTGATCGCGGTGGTTTATCCCCCGGCGCTGGAGCGCATGATTGCCGCCCTGCGCGGCTTGCCTGGCGTCGGCCAGAAATCCGCTCAGCGCATGGCCTTCGCCCTGCTGTCACGACGGCGGGATTCGGCATCCGAGCTGGCGGCCGCGCTGAGCGCCGCCCTGCAGTCGGTGCGTCGCTGTACGCGCTGCCGGATGTACGCCGAAGGTGAGCTGTGCGCAGTCTGCCAGTCCTCGCGCCGCGATCACGCCCTGCTGTGCGTGGTCGAGTCCGATGCCGACGTACTGGCCATCGAGCATGGCGCCCACTTCGGCGGTGGCTACTTCGTGCTGGGGGGGCGGTTATCGCCCCTGGATGGCATTGGTCCCGAGGCCCTGGGGCTGGATCTGTTTGCCGAGCGTCTGCGCGCCGGTGACCTGCGGGAAATTATCCTGGCCACTAATCCCACCGTGGAAGGCGAGGCGACCGCCCAGTATCTGGCCGAGCTGGCCGCGACGGTCGGTATCCCGGTCAGCCGCATTGCCCATGGCGTGCCGGTCGGGGGCGAACTGGAATACGTCGATGGTTCCACGCTGGCCCATGCGTTCCGCGGCCGGCGACAATGGCCGCAGCGGGACGAGCCACAGCACGATTAACCCGTGCGGGGTGGTGCGACCGGTGTGGCATCCAGCGACAGCGCCAGATACTGGTCGCAGCGGCGCGCTTCGCGATCACCCTCATCCGCGACGAAGCCGGCCCAGGTGTACAGGTGATGCGCCGCGCGGAGCACGCTGGCCGTTTCCAGGTCGATGCGGGCCATGCCGCGGGCGCGGGCAGTTGACAGCGCCAGGCCGAGCAGCGCCCGGCCCAGGCCCCGGCCTCGCTGCGCGGCGTGCAGATACATGCGGCGCAGCTCCAGCGTTCGTCCGTCCTCCCGGCAGCGCAAGGCCACGCTGGCCTGAATAGCGCTCGCGGAATCGGTCAGCACCCAGAAGTGGCCGCCGGCGTAGACCTGATCCAACTGCTCGAGGTCCTGGTCAATCCCGTCGCGTTCCGGTGCCAGGCCGAACTCACCCAAGCACCCAAAAACCAGTTTCTGCAGTGCGCGGCCGTCGGCCGCGGTGGCGTCGCGTAGCTGCAGATGCCAGGGCGAGAAATCACGATGATCGATTTCATGCTGCATGGCGCGATGCGGGATCTGCCCGAACAGCAGCGGGCCCGGCCCGACATCAACGAAGCCCTGACGCTCGTACAGACTCCGGGCGCGGCTGCGCACATTGGCGCGAACCAGCGTCACTCCGCGCCCCCGCGCCCGGATCAGCAAGGCGTCCAGCAGGCGCTGCCCGTAGCCTCTTCGTTGCCGTTCCGGCGCGACCGCCATGCCACGAATCTGCGCGGTGTGGCCGCTGTGACCGGCAAACAGCCGCCCGCAGGCCAGCACCTGGTCGCCCTGGCACAGCACCAGATCATCCAGCGGCGGCTGCGCATCGGGTTCCAGGGGCTGACCCCAGGGCCGGCGCACGACCTGCTCGCGCAGCTGCCGTGACTGGGCCTGCCATGCCGGCGTATGGGCGGGCAGCAGCCGGATGCTGTCCGGCATGTCGGGGGGGAGGGAAGTCATCGTCGCGCTGCGTGTGCCGGTGGGAATCAGTCGGTGGGTCGGGCGTCCGGCGGATCACGTTACCATCAGACGCTGCGGCCTCAACCGATTCCCATCATGACTAACGCCCGCCCGGACTGGGATTTTCCGACACCCTTCGAACACCCGGTGCATGTCGACGCGAAAGCCATTGATGTCATGGGTCACGTGAACAATGTCCAGTACCTGCGCTGGCTGGAAGACACCGCCTGGCAGCACTCGGAAGCGCTGGGCATGGGGTGGGCGGTCTATCAGTCGTTGGGCTGTGGCGTTGTCGCCACGCGGCACGAAATCGACTACCTGCGTCCGTCGTTTGCCGGCGATCACTTGCGGATTGCCACCTGGTGCACGGGCAGCGATGGCCGCTTGCGCCTGCGTCGACATTACCAGGTCTGGAATGACACCCATGGCTATACCGCAGTGCGCGGCATGACGCTTTGGGTCAGTGTGGACATCAAAACCGGCCGGCCGGGGCGCATGCCGGCGGAATTCGTCGCCAGTTACACGCCGGTGGCCGGCAGTCTCGCTTTTCCCTAAGCGCCGCTCCCGGCGGCGCCGGTCTCAGGCCGGGTCGTCTGGGTACAGCGGTGGCAGGGCGCTGGCGCGGGGTGTGGACGGCCCCCCGGTGAGGGCCGGTCGATACCCACGCAGCGCCTCGGCCAGTGGCTGTGGCTGCCAGGGCTGCGCGCCGCCGTACATGGCCGCGCTCAGCGCTTGCAAGGCCCGCTCCAGTGCGGGGTCGCCGACGACCTCGGCCAGACCAAGCAGCCCCGGCGCGCGCGCGCTGGATGCCAGGCCAGACTGCCGGGCCCAGTCCCGGATCGCCGCAGCGGCCTCCTGCGGTGTGCGGCTGGTCTCCACCGCACGGGCGACCTGGGTCGTGCGCCGCACACGGGTGGCTGAGCTCATACCGCTTGCGTCCGCAGGGTCGTTGACCGCGTCCGCACGTCGTTGCTGCCAGCCCAGCCAGGCCCAGCCCAGCAGCGTGACCAGCCACCCGGCGGCGCAAGCCAATGCCAGGGCCCGCCAGCGATTTAGCGCCGTGGCCAACTCAGCCCGGGCGCTTGCGAAATCCACGGAATCATCATCCGCCGGAGCGGACGACGGTGCCGCGGGCTCCGGTACATCCTGAGCCTGAGACGGCGCCCGTGTTGGTGTCGGAATACGGCCAGCCGCCGGGCGAACCTCGACCTGCCGTGCCGGTAGCAGGGCTTCTTCCCAGGCACCGGTCCCGGTGTTGAACCACGGCAGGCGCACCGCAGGCAGCTCCAGGGTTCCGGCTTGCTGCGGCAGGTACACGAAATTTTGCCGGATGACCGCCTGTACACCATCGCGCCAGGTTTGCGTCTGCCGCAGCGGCTCCTCGGCGAAGCTCTGGGCCTGATCCCGGGGCGGCAGGGGCCACTGCAACTCCGGAACCTGCGTGTGCAGCTGCCCGGCGATGCGCAGTTCGACGACGCGGGTAAAGGCTTCGCCGACATCGATGCTGGTGCGGTCATCCAGCTGATCGTCCAGCGTGACCTCGGCGGCGGGGAGCCACGTGGCATCCGCGCGTGGCTGAGCGGGCCGGACGGTCAGCCGGATGTCGGGCGCCACCGTAGACACACGCCGGGTGGGCACGCTAAAGGAGGGAAAACGGCTACGCCGGGAGCGGTCAACCACATTGCCGCTGAAGACAGGGCCAGGAATGACCAGCTCGC
>JBDNBC010000284.1:0-3645 GCA_039768115.1 Oceanococcaceae bacterium | reverse complement strand
GCGGCCCCCGCTACTAAGGGGTTGCGGGTCGGGTTTCCGACCGCGTAGAACAAGGCCCGTGATGGTGACATCACGGGCTTTTGTCGTTTAGGGGGCGTCGAAATCGGCGAGCAGCGGCGCGCAGATCGGCTCGCCGTCCAGATGCGGCCGGCCCTGCCGCAGCTCGAGCCGCCCGCTGGCCAGCCAGCCAATGACTTCGGGATAGAGCGGTTTTTCCACCTGCTGAAACACCCGCTCCGCCAGGTCTTCCGGGCGCTCATCGGGCCGGATGCGGATGCGCCCCTGCTTGATGACCGGGCCGCCATCCAGTTCTGGCGTCACGAAATGCACGCTGGCGCCATGCTCCGTCTGGCCGTCCATCAGCGCGCGCTGATGGGTATTGAGGCCGCGATACAAGGGCAGCAGCGAGGGGTGAATATTCAGCATGCGACCCGTGTAGCGCTGCACGAATTCGCCGGTCAGGATGCGCATGAAGCCCGCCAGAATGACCGCGTCTGCGCCCGCGCCGTCAATGGTCTGGGCCAGCAGTGCGTCGAATGCGGCACGATCACGATATGCGTGATGATCAATCACGCGCTGTGGGATGCCCGCCGTCTGGGCAATATCCAGCGCCGCGACGCCCGGTCGGTTGCTGATGACCTGCACCACCTCGGCCCGCACGCGGCCATCGCCGATGTGTTCCAGCAGGCTGCGCAGGTTGCGCCCGGTGCCGGATACCAGTACCGCCAGCCGGCGACGTTTCACGAGATATGGACGGCGCGCGCTCCGGCGCGAATCTCGCCGATGGTGTAGACCGTCTCGCCCGCGGCTTCAAGCTGCGTGGTAGCCGCGGCGGCGGCGTCGGCGGGCACCACCAGCACCATGCCGATGCCGCAGTTGAAGGTGCGCCACATGTCCTCGTCGGCAATGCCCCCGGCCTGTTGTAGCCAGGAGAAGACGGCAGGCCGCGACCAGGTGCTGCGGTCAATATGGGCTGCGCAGTTGTCGGGCAGCACGCGCGGCAGGTTCTCCGGCAGGCCGCCGCCGGTGATATGACACAGCGCGTGCACCGGCTGCGTCTTGAGCAGGTCAAGAATGCTTTTGACGTAGATGCGGGTGGGGGCAAGCAGGACGTCGGCGAAGCTTTGTCCGCTGTTCCCAAAAGCGGCGCTGGGCGGTGTCTTGCTGACATGGAGTACGCGGCGAATCAGCGAAAAGCCGTTCGAGTGAGGCCCGGATGAGGCGAGGCCGAGCACCACATCGCCCGGCGTGACCGCGTCGCCGGTGATCATCTGGTCGCGTTCGACAATGCCGACACAGAAGCCGGCGGCGTCGAAATCACTGGGCGCGTACATGCCGGGCATTTCCGCGGTTTCGCCGCCGATCAGCGCGCATCCGGCTTGACGGCAGCCGTCGGCAATGCCGGCAATGACCTGGCGGGCGACGCTGCGATCGAGCTTGCCGGTGGCGTAGTAATCAAGAAAAAACAGCGGCTCGGCGCCGCAAACCAGCACGTCATTGACGCACATGGCGACCAGATCGATGCCCAGACCGGTGTAGCGCGCCGTATCAATGCCGAGCCGCAGCTTGGTGCCGATGCCATCGGTGCCGGAGACCAGAATCGGTTCGCGATAACCGGTAGGAACCGCAAACAGGCCGCCAAATCCGCCGAGGCCGCCCAGGACTTCCGGGCGCAGCGTGGTCTTGATCAGGGGTTTGATGTCATCAACCAGGCGGTTGCCTTCATCAATGTCGACACCGGCATCGCGGTAGCTGAGGTTCACGGGGTCGGACATGCGTGCCTGAGTCGGTTGTGGTCAGCGGGCTATTGTAATCTGTGGCCCGGATTCTCTCGCGGCTCTCTCCTGAACGTGTCCCGTTTTGTGCTCTTTACCGGTGTCGTCGTAGGCCTGCTGGCGGCTGGCGTTGCCGGTGTCCAGGCGCAGCCCGAGGGGCCTGTTGCGCGCCCGGTGGCCGTTTCCGATGTGGAACTGGTCGTGCCGGTGGCGGATCGCAGTGGCACGGCCCGCGAGGCCGCGTTGCGCAGCGCGCTGGATGCTGCCGTGGCGCGGCTCGCCGGCGAGCGGGGGTTGCGCGATTTCTGGGCGTCGCCGGAGTCCCTGCTGAGCAGCTATCAATATCAGAGTGCCTTTGATGGGCGCCGTGATCAGCTCCAGTTGCGGGTGCGCTTCGATGAGTCGGCATTGCGCGCCGCTTTGCGGCAGGCGGGCGTCGCCACCTGGGATCGCGCTCGCCCGCCGGTCGTGTTGTGGGTGCAACAGGACGGACGTTGGCTTGATGCGGTTGAGCTGGGGCAGGCCGCTCCCGTACTGGAGGTCAGTCAGAGCTGGGGCTTTCCGTTGCGGGTTCCGGACATGCTCAGTGAAGAGCGCCAGCTCCAGGCTGTGGTCCGGTCACCGACCCAGGAGTCCGAGTGGGAGCGGCTCAGCGCCCGGTATGACGCGCGCTGGCGGCTGATGATCGTGCTCGACACGGTAGCGTCGCCGGCCTTCGCTCCGGCGGACGGGCCGGCACCTCCGATCGAGGAGCCATCCGCCGGCACTGCCGAGACCTTCGCGCGCAGCGAGTGGACGCTGGCCGATGAGCGTCAGGTCCTTGCGCAATTCACATTGCCAGCCCAGCCTTTGGGTGCGGCCATAGACCAGGGTTGGCAGCGCCTGAACGGGCAGATTCTTGAGGCAGAGGCCTTCCGTCGGGCCACGGCACCGACACAGGAATGGCGGCTCGATCTGGTCGGCATCGTCCAGGCCGAACAGTACCTGCAGGCGCTGCAGAACCTTGATGCGCGGGAGGTCAATTACGCTGTGCGTGCCCTGCAACCCGAGCAAGTGCAACTGACGCTGGAGTGGCGGGGCACGGTCGACGATTTACGCCGACAGGCGCGGCGCTGGGGCTGGGTCGAAGAGCCGGTTGTGCTGGAGCCCCCGCCCACGTTGCCGCCGATGCCGACGGCGGCTCCGGCGCCAACGCCGCCCCAGGCCACGGCGACGAGCAGCGCACGACCCCGTTCCGGTGCGCCGGAAGAACGCTCGGCGGATCGGTTTATGGGCGGCGGCTTTGGCGGTGTCCGACGGCCCACGCCCAGCGTCGAGCCCACGGCCATGCCGGTCGCCACGACGCCAACCGCGCGTCCACTGCCGACCCGTGATGCCGTGTCTGCCCCTGCCGACGGGCTGCAGGGCTATGCCACCGAGCCGACGGGCCCCGCGTCGCGGTATCGCTTTCGCTTGCCGCCGTCATGACCAACGTTCGTGTGCCCATGTTTGTTTTCGGGCTGCTGGCGGTTGCCGTCATCGGCTGGCTGCTGCATCTACTGGGTCCGATCCTGATGCCCTTCGTGCTCGGCGCGGCCATGGCCTATGTCGGCGACCCCATTGTTGACCGGCTCGAGCGCTATCGCTTCTCCCGCACCGGCGGCGTGATTGCGGTGTTCGTTCTGTTCACGTTGTTAGGGCTCGGGTTGTTGCTGGTGCTGCTGCCCTTGCTGGTGGACCAGGTCAGCGAGGCGCTCCGGCGCCTCCCGCAGTTGCTCGATTGGGTGCAGAACCGCGCGCTGCCGGCCATCGGTGTGGCCCTGCCGGAAGGCTCGCGGCTGGATGGCGAGGGGTTGCGGACACTGCTGCTCGAGCACTGGGAGAAAGTGGG
>JBDNBC010000283.1:0-2594 GCA_039768115.1 Oceanococcaceae bacterium | reverse complement strand
CCCGCTACATCGAGCCCCTCAGGGGGTGGCCGACATCCGTCGGAATGGGTGGCCGGCTTGGCTCGGAATCACTGGCCGGCTTGCGTCGGAATACGCAGTCCATCGCCGAGGCCAACCGCGCCGAGCGGTTTGCGCTGGAGAACGGCAACGCCGGCAGCCGCCCGCACACCCCGGCCCCGCTGGAAGCCGAGTGCAAGGAGTTGCACGACACCATCCGCACCTTGGTGGCCACGCTGGGTTATCCACTGTTCGAGCCGCTGGCGGGCAGCGCCGTCAGAACCGACAACGCGAATCTGCTTTTCTGCCGCGCCTCCGAAGCGGATGCGCGTGGCCTGTTCACCGAGGAGGGCTTTGTCGTCCTCAAAGGGTCCAGTGGCCGGTTGGACACCGTTCCTTCGTTCCAGAAACACGGCTATCAGCGTGTGCGCGACCGCTTGCTGGAGCAGGGCGTACTGGTAGAACAAAACGGGCGCATCCGTTTTGAGCGGGACTATCTGTTTGCTTCACCTAGCGCGGCGGCGGCTTGCGTCACCGGCCGCACGGCAAATGGGCTGATCGAATGGACGGACATGAACGGCAGAACCTTGAGTGACGTCCGCGAAATGCCTGGAGCAGCCAATGGTCCCGAGTAGTAAAGACGAAGCAGGCACAACGTCCCTCCGAGCCGGGCGCTTCGCCGGGCACTGATCATTCAGCAGGGTGGTCACCCAGATACGCCACATCCAGTGTGATGGCCTATCAGCGCCCGTCACGACTGTCCCTGGGGTGCCAGAGTTCGACTCGCCCAGGCGATTTGTTGTTGGCCGCCGCCTCGGTTGCCGAGGGTCGATAGACCTTGGCGATGTACGGCGGCCTGTGCCCCTCAATGAAGCTGAGGACTCGCGGCAATGTCGCCACAAAAGCGTCGGCCAATTCTGGAAACGGGGCATCGCCAATGACGACCAGCAGCGCCACGCGGTGTTGCATCACCGCCGCAAGCTCGTTGGGCTTGTAGCGAATGCGCCGGTCATGCGTGAGCGCCACCCAGCCGCGCCTTCCGATCTCTGCCAGCCAGTCTTCGTCTGGGCAGTCTTGGCGAAAATGTTGGATGTGGGGCTCTACATCGATGCCTGCTTCGGCGAGCCGCGCTGGAAAGCGCTTGCCAAGGTTGTAGTCAGTAAAGAAGGTCGGCGTCATGCCGCCCGCTCGTAGAGCACTGCCTCCTCGATGTCCTGCTCTGTGAGGTCATAGTCGTCTGCGATATCGGCCACCAACTCACCCGCATCAATGCGACTTGCGATGGTCGCGGTGGTGACACCCTTACCATTGAGGGTGGGGCGGCCGAACGCGACCTGGGGGTCGATGGAGACCGGACGATCTCTCTGGGTCACGCCCGCAAACGGGTACAGACGAACTGGGAACTGCCACTCGTCCCAGTCAACTCGGGCAAGGTGCTCATTGAAGGTGCGCCGTATGGCCATCTGCCCCGAGGCTGAAAGTTCGATTAACTCGCCGTACCGCTCGAGCAGCAATCGCCCGCCGTCTGTGCGCAACTCGGTTCGCAGCAGCAGTCGGTCGATCTTGAGCGTGTGCTGGGCGTACTTGATTGATTTGCGCAGCGCATCCATCGACACCCCATGGTCGGTGCGAAGGGAGCGCAGCACATGGGCTTCGATGAGGTTCCAAAACGACAGCGTGGGTGGCGGATTGTGAGCGGGGTCAATCAGTGCGCTGGCATGCGCGAGACCGCTGCCTTTCGGGTAGGTGCGGCCGATGACCCATGAGCGAAGCGTCGCGGGTGCAACTTTGAGGTATCGGGCCGCCTCGGTGAGGGTGTAGGCGGGCTGATCGCGAATATCGGTTTTAGGCATGGTGAGCGCGCCTATCAAAAACTGAGCGGTCGGCATCGTACCAACTCCAAGCCTTGGCCAGTTCAACGACATCGAAAGTCGCTAATCGCCAACATTGTGGTTGGAAATTGTGTAAAAACTGAGCAAGTCGGTATTTCCCGACTTTTTGACTGTGCTGAACAAACGCCGACGTGAAACCAATCAGGCCGCCTATTGCACCGGTACCCCGCAGACATGCCAAGCGCGGAACCGACACCGATCTATTGGCTTTGTGCGACACCGTACGTGCGGCACGGACTGCTACGGGCATGACGCAGGCCGAGTTGGCGTTGGTGTGCGGGGTTTCGCGCGATACGGTCATTGCGTTCGAAAACGGACGCTCTGGCGTGTCGTTGGGCTCGGCGCTTCGGGTTATGCGCGGGCTAGGGCTAACCCTTTCACCGGCGATACGGCGCTGAGGGTCACGGTCATCAATCCCCAGGGGCGCCTCGTCACTCAGGACGCCCCGGAGCGGCTGGGAACAGATCGACTGACGCGCCGGCCAGATCCCGTAGCCTTTTGTGCAGCACCTTGAAATGATGCTGGCGCTAAAAACACCAGAGACTGATTAGAACAATGGGGGATGCCGGGTGAGTCTGCACAAGGAAATTGCGTTCGAGAACGATGTCTGTGCCCACCTGGCCGCACAGGGCTGGCACTACGACGAGGGCGATGCCGCCCGCTATGACCGGACTCGGGCCTTGTTCCCAGAAGATGTCGTTGCAT
>JBDNBC010000282.1:0-8261 GCA_039768115.1 Oceanococcaceae bacterium | reverse complement strand
GGTTGACGATCTCGCGGGCCTGCTGGCCCTGCAGTTGCTGCACCTGAGCAGCTTCGGGCTCTATCACGCCTGCGCGGTCAACTTCATTCACCGCGAGTTTGGCGCGCATCTGCAGGGGCGCGGTCAGGCTTTGCATGTGTCGCTGAGTTTTGGCCTCGGCGGCGCCACGGGCTCGCTCGTTGCCGGCGCATTGTGGGATGTCTGGGGCCCGGAGCCCGTATTTCGCATGGCTGCCCTCGCGGCATTGCTGGCGACGCTGATTGCGTGGCGCTGGGTGCGCTAGTGGTGCGGCAGGGCGGGCGGCTCAGACCGTGAGCTGATCGGAATCTGCCGGGTTGTTCGCCTCCGCGCAGCCGCCAAAGTGACTCTCCCAGTGTGCCCGGGCACTGGCGGCGACGGCGGGCCGCTGGCGCGCTTCGGGCAGCCAGGAGGCGCGGTTGGCCACGGCCGACAGAATGAAGTTCAGGAACACCAGGTGCTGACGCAGGATGCGTTTGCGGCGGTGCGGTACCAGCGGATTAAACAGGCCGTGGCGGCTGAAGATCTGCCAAGGATTCTTGCGCACCCACAGCCACGATCCCATTTCCAGCGTCAGCGGCAATAACGGGCCGTGAGGGCGCTCCAGCGACTCGGCGTAGAGGTAATCCCAGAGGTCACCGTGGGTCATGTAGTGCTGACACTGCGGCTCGATGCGATAGGCCACGTGGTTGGGGAAGGTGTCGCGAAACAGATTGCGCAGCGCGTAAATCTCGGGCAGATGCGGAATCGGGTCGCAGCGATGAGCCCACGGAAACCAGATTCGGTTGGTGGCACCGAAACCGCTGTGGCAATCGACGCTGATGGTCAGCGGAGACTTCGCGGATTCACGCTGCACCAGATCGACCAGCGCACGGGACTCGGGCGCCAGTGCCGTTCCGCGATACCACGGCAGGCGCGGGCTGATGCGCTGGCCGCCCAGCAGCCAGTGAGCGTGGGGGGCATCGATCGGTGCGTTTCGCATCAGATCGATGCGCTGAGCGTTGCCGCGCAAGCCGTGCACGAAGCCAAACGGGTTGACTAGCGGCACCACCACCAGACGAATGCGCGCCAGCAGGTCCTGCATCAGCGCATCCCAGCGCGCCTGCGTGAGCAGACTGTGCAGGAAGGCGACGACGACCTCGACACCAATACGCTCATTCCCGTGCACCCCGCCCACGATAATCGCGCACGGCGCATCGGCGGCAGTGCTGCCCAGGTGCAATGCCCGCACCGGGGCGCTGGCGCCGATGGCCGCAGCGGGCAGCAGGGTTTCGCAGCGCACGCGCTCGGGATGTTCCTGAATCAGCGCATCGAGTGCGGCGAGGGTATTGACAGACATGGGCAGGTCGTGGCGAACCGGGAGCAAGTCAGGCCCGCAGCATAACGTCGTCTCATGGTCGTCCGATGACGGGGCCCGCCCACGATGGATTCATCGCCGACACAACCAGACAGGCCGTTTACACTACGCGGTTTCCTCACGGATGAAGGGCGGCTACGCCGCAAGCGCCATGGCTCGCACGCTATACCAGAAAATCTGGGATGACCATTTGGTCCGCACAATGGATGACGGCACCGGGCTGCTGTACATCGACCGGCACCTGGTGCACGAAGTGACGTCGCCGCAGGCATTTGAGGGGCTGCGGCTGGCGGGGCGCCCGGTGTGGCGCCGCGATGCCAACCTGGCCGTGCCGGATCACAATGTCCCAACCACTGATCGCGCCGGCGGGATCATCGACCCGATTTCGCGTGAGCAGGTCGATACGCTCGATCGCAACGCGCGGGAAAACCATCTGCCGTATTTTCCGATGCTCGATCCCCGTCAGGGCATCGTGCACGTCATCGGCCCGGAGCAGGGCGCAACGCTGCCGGGCATGACCGTGGTCTGCGGTGATTCGCATACCTCCACGCACGGGGCCTTTGGTGCGCTGGCCTTCGGGATTGGCACCAGCGAGGTCGAGCACGTGCTCGCCACGCAGTGCCTGTTGCAGAAACCGGCGAAGACCATGCGCATCTGGGTCGACGGTGAGATGGCCCCGGGGCTGACTGCCAAGGACATGGCGCTGGCCATCATCGGCCGCATTGGTACTGCGGGCGGCACTGGCTACGTGATCGAGTTTGCCGGGCCGGCCGTGCAGGCGCTGTCGATGGAGGGGCGAATGACCCTGTGCAACATGACTATCGAGGGCGGCGCGCGGGCCGGAATGGTGGCGGTGGATCAGACCACCATTGACTACGTCAAGGATCGTCCCTTTGCGCCCGTCGGCCCGGCACGGGAGGCGGCCATCGCGCACTGGAACACGCTGCATTCGGATGCCGGTGCGACATTCGATGCCGAGGTGCATCTGTCTGCCGACGATATTGCCCCGCAAGTGACCTGGGGCACGTCGCCAGAAATGGTTGTGGCCGTTGATGGTCGCGTGCCCGACCCGGCCGCCGAAGCGGATGTCGTCAAGGCGGGCAGTATGCGCCGCGCGCTTGTGTACATGGGTCTGGAAGCCGGGCAGGCCATGGCCGATGTCACCATCGACAAGGTGTTCATCGGCTCGTGCACCAACTCGCGCATCGAGGACTTGCGTGCGGCCGCAGCGGTCGTTGCCGGGCGACGTGTGGCCGGGAGCGTGAAGCTGGCCATGGTCGTGCCGGGCTCGGGGCTGGTCAAAGCACAGGCCGAAGCGGAAGGGCTGGATGCAGTGTTTCGTGCGGCCGGTTTTGAGTGGCGCGAGCCCGGATGCTCGATGTGTCTGGCCATGAATGCCGACCGGCTGGAGCCGGGCGAGCGATGCGCGTCCACCTCGAATCGCAATTTTGAGGGTCGGCAGGGGCAGGGCGGGCGTACCCACCTGGTCAGCCCGGCAATGGCGGCGGCCGCTGGCATCACCGGCCACTTTGTCGATTTTCGCCAGATGGCGGCCGCGGGAGATTCCGTATGAATGCCTTTCGTACCCATACCGGTCGGGTTTTGCCTATGGACCGGGCCAATGTTGATACCGACGCGATTATTCCCAAGCAGTACCTGAAGTCGATTCGCCGCACCGGCTTCGGCCCGTTTCTGTTTGACGACTGGCGTTACCTAGACGCGGGCGATCTGCAAATCGATGTCGCCTCGCGGCGGGTCAACCCGGATTTTGAGCTCAACGACCCGCGCTACGCCGGGGCATCGATTCTGCTGGCGCGGCGTAACTTCGGCTGCGGGTCTTCGCGCGAGCACGCCGTGTGGGCACTGGAAAACGCCGGTTTCCGCTGTGTGATCGCGCCCAGTTTCGCCGATATATTCTTCAATAACTGCTTTAAGAATGGCGTATTACCCATTGTTCTTGAAGAGAAAGACATTGATATGCTTTTCGCGTTCGCCGACGGGGGCGCGGAGCTGACCATTGACCTGGAGCAGCAGCAGATCGCCGCCGGTGACCGCGTGCTGGCCTTTGATACGGACACCTCGCGGCGCGAGCGTCTGCTGGCCGGCCTGGATGACATCGGCCAGACCCTGCAATTCCGTGCCGACATTGAAGCTTTTGAAGCGCGCCGCCGGGCCGAGAAGCCTTGGCTGTTTGGAGCCCCCGCATGAGCGACAACATTCTGTTCCTGCCCGGTGATGGTATCGGCCCGGAAATCATCGCCGAAGCCCGTAAAGTACTGGATGTCCTCGTCGAGACTGCGGGTTATCAGTACACCGCCAGCGACGCCCTGGTCGGCGGCGCGGCCTATGACGCCGAAGGCGACCCCTTCCCGGCGACAACCGAAGCGGCCTGCCATGCGGCCGACGCCATTCTGTTCGGTGCTGTCGGTGGCCCGCAGTACGACACGCTACCGCGCGCCAAGCGGCCCGAGTCCGGTCTGCTACGCATGCGTGCGAGCCTCGACCTGTTCGCCAACCTGCGGCCGGCGCAGCTGTATCCCGAACTGGCCGAGGCATCCAGCCTGAAACCGGAGGTCGTCGCCGGTCTGGACATCCTGATCGTGCGCGAGCTGACCGGCGGCATCTACTTCGGCCAGCCCCGGGCGATCGAGGACAACCCGCGGCGGGCTTACAACACCATGGTGTACAGCGCCGATGAAATCGCCCGGATCGCCCGGATCGGCTTCGAATCGGCAATGCGCCGTGGCAAACGCCTCTGTTCGGTGGAAAAGGCCAACGTACTGGAGGTCAGCCAGTTGTGGCGTGATGTGGTGACCGAAGTGGCGGCCGAATATCCCGCAGTCGAGCTCAGCCATATGTATGTCGATAATGCCGCGATGCAGCTGGTGCGCAACCCGCGCCAGTTCGATGTGATCGTGACCGGCAACCTGTTCGGCGACATTCTGTCTGACTTGGCGGCGATGCTGACCGGGTCTATCGGCATGCTGCCGTCGGCATCGCTCAATGCGCACAGTCGCGGCCTGTACGAGCCGGTGCATGGCAGCGCGCCCGACATCGCCGGGCAGGACAAGGCCAATCCGCTGGCGATGCTGTTATCCGTGGCCATGGCGCTGCGCCACAGCCTCAACCGCGCGGACCTGGCCAGCATGCTGGAACAGGCGATTGGGCGGGTTCTGGCGCAAGGCCTGCGGACCGGCGATATCGCGACCCCGGGGCAGCCCGTCATCGGCTGTGCGGCCATGGGCGACGCGGTTTGTCAGGCCCTGCGGGCGTCCTGAAGTCATTGATCCATTATCTAGAGATCACGTGAAAATTATGAGCAAAGGTATTGATATTGCAGTACTTGGTGCAACGGGTGCTGTTGGCCAGGCGATGCTGCGTGTGCTCGCCGAACGACAATTTCCGGTGGGGCGCATTTTTGCGCTAGCCAGCCAGCGCTCGGCCGGACAGACGGTGGAATTCAACGGCACCGCGTTGAGCGTCGAGGCCGTCGATGACTTTGACTGGTCGCAGGTACAGGTGGGCCTGTTTTCCGCTGGTGGCAGTGTGTCTGCTCAATGGGCGCCGATTGCGGCCGCGGCCGGCGTCATCGTTATCGACAATACCAGTCACTTTCGCTATGACGCCGATGTGCCGCTGGTGGTACCCGAAGTCAACCCCGATGCGGTTGAGGGATTTCGTGCGCGCAACATCATCGCCAACCCGAACTGTTCGACGATCCAGATGCTGGTGGCGCTCAAGCCGCTGCACGATGCTGCCGAAATCACGCGCATCAATGTGTCGACCTATCAGGCCGTGTCCGGCACAGGCAAGGAAGCCATCGACGAACTCGAAGCGCAAAATCGCGCGGATGTCGCCGGGAATACGCCCCAGGCCGAGGTCTATCCGAAAATCATCGCGGGCAATGTGCTGCCGCATATCGATGTCTTCATGGCCAACGGTTACACCAAGGAAGAAATGAAAATGGTCTGGGAGACGCAGAAGATTCTGGGCAGCGACGGCATCCGCGTGAACCCGACCTGCGTGCGCGTGCCGGTGGTGTTCGGCCATTCCGAGGCCGTGCACATTGAAACCCGGCGCAAACTGACGGCCGATGACGCGCGCGCCCTGCTGGCCGCGGCGCCTGGTGTGCAAGTGCTCGATGAGCGCGCCGATGGAGGCTACCCCACCGCACGCAGCGAAGCGGCGGGTAATGACTGGACCTGGGTCGGGCGCATCCGTGAGGACATTTCGCACGAAAATGGGCTGAATCTGTGGGTGGTGTCAGATAACGTTCGCAAAGGCGCGGCCAGTAATAGTGTCCAGATTGCCGAGTTACTGGTGGCGAAAAACCGGCTGCAGCCGCGCGGCTGAGTCGGGCCGTGCCCGCCGGCTGGCGCGGGGCGGCATTGAGGCGATGCGACAGGCCGTTTACAGTGGACGGAATTGAAAGGTGGGGATAAACCCAATGTGGTTTTTGCGGTTCGAAACGACGGTTCGGCCAGCGCAGTGCGCAGCGGTCGTAGGCATATGGCTGGCAATGCTGATGCCTTTGGGGGCGCAGGCGCTCGAAGTCGGCAATCTGCAGGTTCAGTCCCGACTGAATGAGCCCTTGCGGGCGCAGATGCGTGTCGATGGGGTCGGTCCGGCCGGCCAGCGCGGGCTCGATGTGCGCGTGGCGGATCAGGCGACTTATGAGCAGCTGGGGCTGGTGCGCGGTTCGGCAGTCGAGAATCTGCAGTTCGACCTGACGCCGGATGCCGATAGTGAGGGCGTCCGGGTCGAGGTGCGCGGATCGCGCGCGGTGCGCGAGCCCTATGTAGTGTTGCTGCTCGATGTGCGTGCGCCCACCGGCCGCGCCTTGCGTGAATTCACTGTGCTGCTGGACCCCGGTCCTTTGTCTGCGGACGCGCAAACCGCGGGCGCCGTAGAGGACATTCCCGCACCGCAGCAGGGCTCCGTACCGGCACCGGAAGTCGCGACCTCGGCGACACAGGCGCGGCTGCCCGCCCCTGATCAGCCGGCCGCACAGCGTGCCACGTCGCCAACGGCGCCGAGCAGCACCGCCGCAGCTGGTAATGCGCCCGTGATCAGCCCGCAGGATTACCGCTATGCCACGACGGCCGAGCGTCCGGAGAGCACCGTATCCGCCGACGAATCGCGCTATGGGCCGGTCCGTCGTGGCGAGAGCTTGTCGAGCATTGCCCAGGCGATTTCTAGTGCATCAGGGGTGCCGGTTGCTCAGGTGATGTGGAACCTCTATGCGGACAATCGCCAGAATTTTGTCAACGGCGATATCAATAATCTGAAAGTCGGCGCGGTTTTCGACGTTCCCACCGCGCAGGCGATGGGGCAGATATCGGTTGCCGAAGCGCGGCGCAATATTCGCGATGCCATTGGTGGCACCCCGACTGAGCGTCCGTTCGGGCGTGAGCCGATCGATCCGCCGCAGGACCTGGCGCAGGCCGCTAGGGAAAATGACGCGGCGCGCACGGATTCATCGGCGGCACGCGTGCCTGCCGATCCGGCGCGCACCGCACCCACACGGACAACCGATACCGTTGCCACAGAGCCCACCCCGGGGCGTTCATCAGCGCCTCTGGAGAGCACCATTGCTGGGTTCGATGATGGCGGCATGGATGATGACGCTGGTGTTTTGCCGGAGGGCCAGTTCGGCGGTTCTGCCGATTCGGATACCACCGCTTCTGGTCCACAACAGGCGGGACCGGACGCAGAGCCGGGCGCGGCGACGGCGGCTGACAAGCCTGCCGGAGCGGACGTCGGCGCCGGTGAAACGGCCGCATCAGGCTCAGGCCCCGTGGCCGGAGGGCTGGCGCTGCTGAGTCGATACGCGCTGTACATCGTGATCGCCGTTGCTCTGCTTGTACTACTGATCGTGCTGCTGGCGCGTACGCGGCGGCGGAAGGCCGAGGCGCTGCGGCGTGCCGAGCAAGAGGCGATGAGCCAGCCGCGGCCCGATCTGGTGAGCCTGGCGCGGGGTGAGCCGATCCCTGAGCCCACGGCGCGGCCAATGGCGACCGCCGCTACTGCTGCCGCTGCGGGTGTTGCTGCCGCGAGCGCCGATGACGACGCGGTGGAGCGAGTGTCATTTGACGACGCGCCGCTGTCTGATGGTTCGGATACCACTGACGCAGCGACAGAAATACTGCCCGCCGTCGACGAAAGCATGCTCGACATGCCTGCCGACGACAGGAGCGTAGCGCCAGATGACGAAGACGCCGCATTTGCGGCTCTGCTCGCCGGTGAAGCCGACCTCGCCGAGCCCGGTGACGATTCCGATGATCTGGCGAACGCCACCCTCGATACCTTTGATGTCGACTTTGGCGAGGACCCGGCGGCTCATGATTCCGCTGGACAGGACACGTCGCCCGCGGCAGACACGGCCGCGCCGTCAATGTTCCAGACGGCTTCGTTCCCGTTAGTGGAAGACGACAGTGGCAAATCGCCCGCGGTAAGCAGCGAGGATCCGGTGGCGGAGGCCGAGTTCCAGCTGGCTTACGGCCTGTACGACGAGGCGGAGCAAACTTTGAAGGCCGTGCTCGAACGCGAGCCGGACCGCCTCGATGCGCAGGAAAAACTTGCTGAGGTGTATTTCGCCGCCGGCCGCGAAAGCGAGTTCGAAGCGCTGGCCTTGGGCCTGAAGCGCGAACAGTCAGATACCCAGCAATTCCGTAACGTGGAGAAGCTGGCGCAGCAATTCATTCCTCATTCGACGCTGTTTGACGAGGATTCGGCAGCCGAGTCAACCCCAGATGCGGCTGCTGATACCGCGCCGGCCACCACCGACGATGGCAACAGCATCGATTTTGCGCTGGATGATGTTGATCCCGACGAGGCTCCGCCGGCTCCAGTGGCGGCCGCTGAGTCCCGCCGGGATGATGACCCC
>JBDNBC010000281.1:0-3033 GCA_039768115.1 Oceanococcaceae bacterium | reverse complement strand
TGACTTTGCGACCCCGAAGCCATTTACTCCGGACGACCTGGTGGCGATCGAGCAGCGCATGAACGAGCTGGTGGCGGCTGATCACCCGGTCACCCGGGAGGTCATGGCGCGCGATGCTGCGGTGCGGTTTTTCAAGGACATGGGCGAGGACTACAAGGCCGAAATCATCGCGTCCATTCCGGACACCGAGGAGATCGGGCTGTACCGGCAGGACGACTTCATTGACCTGTGCCGCGGGCCGCATGTGCCCTCCACCGGCAAGCTGGGAGCGTTCAAGCTCACCAAGCTGGCCGGCGCCTACTGGCGGGGCGATACCAGTAATGAGCAGCTGCAGCGGGTCTATGGCACGGCGTGGTCTGACAAAAAGCAGCTCAAGGCCTATCTGCATCGCATCGAAGAGGCGGCTAAACGCGACCACCGGGTGCTGGGCAAGAAACTTGATTTGTTCCATTTTCAGGAAGAAGCGCCCGGCATGGTGTTCTGGCACGACCATGGCTGGCGGGTCTACCTGATCATCGAGCAACTGATTCGCGACCGTCTCGCTGCCGCAGGCTACACCGAAGTCAAGACGCCGCAGATCATCGACAAGGTGCTCTGGGAGCGCTCGGGCCACATGGACAAGTACGCGCAGAACATGTTTCTGACGCAATCGGAAGACCGCACTTATGCGATCAAGCCGATGAACTGCCCAGCGCACCTGCAGATCTTCAACCAGGGACTGAAAAGCTATCGCGACCTGCCCCTGCGGATGGCCGAATTTGGCTGCTGCCATCGCAATGAGTTTTCCGGCGCCCTGCACGGCCTGATGCGCGTGCGCGGATTCACCCAGGATGATGCGCACATCTTCTGCACGGAAGAACAGATCGCCGAGGAAGTGGCCGCGCTCCTGAGACTGACATTCGACATTTACCGCGTATTCGGCTTCGATGATGTGACACTCGCGCTATCGACACGACCCGCGCAGCGGGTCGGCGAAGAAGCCCTCTGGGACAAGGCGGAAGTGGCGCTTGAAACCTGCCTGAAAGACGCGGGATACGATTACGTCCTGCAGCCGGGCGAAGGCGCCTTTTATGGGCCGAAGATCGAATTCACGCTGCGCGACTGTCTCGAGCGCAACTGGCAGTGCGGCACCATCCAGCTCGATTTCAGCATGCCGGAGCGCCTGGGCGCGCAATTCGTCGATGCCGATGGCGCGCGCAAGACGCCGGTCATGATCCACCGCGCCATCCTCGGCTCGCTGGAACGGTTCATTGGCATCCTGATCGAACAGCATGCCGGAGCCCTGCCGCTGTGGCTTGCGCCCGTGCAGGTCACCGTCGCCACCATCACCAACCGGGCCGATGGCGCTGCCCTCCGGGCCGTCGAACGACTGCGCGCTGCAGGGCTTCGCGCCGACGACGACTTGAGAAACGAGAAAATAAACCTTAAAATCCGCGAGCTTGCGATTGCCAAGGTGCCCTACGTGGCCGTCATCGGTGATCGTGAAGCGGAAACTGACTCCGTGGCCGTGCGTGCACGCGATGGCAGCAACCTGGGGGTGATGACGCTCGATGCGTTTATCAACAAGTTGCAGGCCGAATGTGCGGGTAGCGGCCTTCGTTAATTTGGGTTAAGGAAACGCAGTATTAGCAAGGAAAAGGAAACCCGTCGCAACGAGGAAATCAGCGTGCGTGAAGTGCGCGTGATTGACGACAGCGGCGAACAATTGGGGGTCATGCTCACGTACAAGGCGCTGGAGGCCGCACGTGAAGCAGGATTGGATCTGGTGGAAGTCTCTCCGCAAGCCCGTCCGCCCGTCTGCAAGCTGATGGACTACGGCAAGTTCGTATTCCAGAAGAACAAGGCGCAGGCAGCGGCTAAACGCAAGCAGAAACAGACGACCATCAAGGAAATCAAGTTTCGCCCCAATACCGAACAGGGCGATTACGACACCAAGATGCGGCATCTGGTGGAGTTCCTCGAAGAAGGCGACAAAATCAAGGTCACCCTGCGCTTTCGAGGCCGTGAAATGGCACACCAGCAGCGCGGTATGGAGTTGCTGATGCGCGTTCGGGACGACCTCGAAGAGCTGGCCCAGGTCGAGCAGATGCCCAAGCTCGAGGGTCGGCAAATGGTGATGGTGATGGCGCCGCGCAAAAAAGTGTGACGTCCGCAGCATCAGTAAATTTTTGACTTAATCAGCCGAAGACAATGCCAAAGATCAAGACCAACCGCGGCGCCGCCAAGCGCTTCAAGCGCACCGGCAGCGGTGGCTTCAAGCGTGCGCAAAGCCATAAGCGCCACATCCTGACCAAGAAACCACGCAAGCGCGTACGCAACCTGAACAAGAATGTTCTGGTCGCCAAATGCGATGTGGAATCCGTTGCCCGGATGCTGCCTTACAGCTAAGCGCCACGCGCACCCCCTCGGCCAGCCAGCGCCCAAGCCATTTGCCTGGCGGCCTACATAAACTCTGACAACAGGAGAAAACAATGGCACGAGTAAAACGGGGCGTCACCGCACGCGCCCGGCATAAAAAAGTCTTAAAGGCCGCCAAAGGCTATTACGGCGCCCGCAGCCGGACCTTCCGCGCCGCACGGCAGGCCGTATTCAAGGCCGGCCAGTACGCCTATCGCGACCGCCGTGTGAAGAAGCGCGAGTTCCGCAAGTTGTGGATCGTGCGCATCAACGCCGCGAGCAAGGCCCAGGGCATGTCCTACAGCCGCTTTATCAACGGCCTGAGCAAGGCTGGCATCGCGCTGGATCGTAAGATCCTTGCTGACCTCGCCATTCATGACGAAGCCGCTTTTGCCGGGCTGGTTGATCAGGCCAAGGCCGCACTGAACGCCTGATTTGGCCGCATCGGCCGACCCGCCGATGCCACCCCATCTGGGCGCAGTCCGGTAACGGCTGCGCCTTTTTTATGGCCGCCATGGCCCCGATCTACCGCAGACCTCGATGAGCATGACTACGACGGCCCTGGCCGAGATTGCCAGTGCAACCACGCCGGAGGCACTCGAGGCCATCCGCCTGAAGTACCTCGGCCGCAAAGGC
>JBDNBC010000280.1:0-5304 GCA_039768115.1 Oceanococcaceae bacterium | reverse complement strand
CTGTGAGATTCGAAAGCGTTCCCGAAGCAAAGCCCGTGCCGTGAATAGCTATTTGATTGTTATCGGCATCGACAAAAACGGAATTAATTTGTAACGCGCCGAGTACAGGTGCCAATTTTTGCGTCCCTGTGAGCTCTGTAATCTGAGCCAGGGACGGCATGGCGACTAAAACGCCAGCTGCCACCAAGACGTTCTTAATATTCATTGTTCTCCCCCAAAATTTGCACTGACGCTTCATCAGCACAAGAAAAAGATAAGCGTTCTCCTGGGCATTGCTATCGTACCAAGAAACGAAGGGAAGTGAAAAGTTCGATAGCACGAGCTTTTTCCGGGTACTAATGGCCGCGACCTGCCGCACACCAATCGCACCACTAAATGAGGCCCGCGGCTACTTTACGAGGAGGGAATTCCTTATTCTTTTTCCGAAAGGGAAGAAGCGAACTGTGGCGTCCAGAGTCAATCCGTCAGTCAGAAGACCCCGACACCCCCCGCGGCCGGCCGCATTCCAAGCATGCGTCAGCGCAGGTGCCGCCCGCCATCGAGTGGAAGAATGCGGCCCGTGACATAGCGGCTGTTCATCAGGTAATCGACGGCTTGCTGCAGCTCGTCAAAACCGCCCTCCCGCTGCATCAGGCTTTTGGCACATGCCTTTGCGCGATATTCGGCGTCATCGTCTTCATTGAACAGCAATAGCGCCGGCGCAATGCTGTTGACCTTCACATGCGGCGCCAGCTGCTGAGCAAAAGACAGCGTCAGGTTGTCCTGCGCGGCCTTGCTCGCCGCATACGCCATGTGCTTGGCGCTGCCGCGGCTACTCACGTAATCACCGACGTGGATGATGTCGGCAGACTTTTTCGGCGCGGCGCGCAGCAATGGCGCTAACGCGCGATTGAGCACGTAGGGAACGTTGACATGCACGCGCATCATGGCTTCGATGGTGTCGACGTCTGATGAGCCGTCTCCGTCCCGCATCCATTGTGAGGCGTTATGGATAACCGCCCGCAAATCCTGATGCGCCGAACGCACGCTGCGAATCAGCCTGTCGACATCAGCGGGCCGGTGGAAATCACAGCAGTACAATTCAACACCGGCGGACCGTAACTCCTCGATGCCGGGACTGACGCTGCGAAATGTCCCGATGACCGGCTGTCCACGCGCCGTGAAACAGCGCGCCAGGTGCAGGCCGGCACGGCGGCCGACACCGGTGATCAGCAGGTGGCCGGATTTCACGGGTTGAGAAACTCGGCCCGCGTGTGGATGTTCTCGGCGAAGCATCCGCCCAGCGCGGTGGTACTGGTCTGCGAGTTGGAGTCCATCACCCCGCGCGACTTCACGCAGTAGTGCGTCGCATCGATGCTCACGGCGACATCGTCCGTGCCCAGCAGGGTTTGCAGGGCCACGAGAATCTGCCGGGTCAGCCGCTCCTGAACCTGCGGACGCTGCCCGAAGAAACGCACGATGCGATTGATTTTGGACAAACCGATGATGCGGTCTCGGGGGATGTAGGCCACCTTGGCTGTGCCATCGATGGTGACGAAATGGTGTTCGCAGGTGCTGGTCAGGTCGATGTTGCGCACCTTCACCATTTCGTTCGCACCCATCTTGTTTTCGATCAGGGACAGCTTCGGAAACTTGGTGTAATCCAGGCCCGAAAAAATCTCGCGCACGTACATCTTGGCAATGCGATGGGGCGTTTCGGCGAGGCTGTCATCCGCCAGGTCCAGACCCAGCGTGGTCAGCACATCGGTCATCGACGCGCGGATGCGGTCGTATTTTTGTTCAGCGCTGAGGCCGTTGTCCCACATCGGGGTTTCCAGACCACGGGACACCAGCGTGTCGCGAACCAGCGCCGCTTCGGCGCTGATTTCAGGATGCGTAGCAAGTCGAACGGCGGGCATGGTCATGGTGAATCTCCGTGACGGGAAGCGAGGAAGGTTTGTCGTACTCCAGCGTGACGGAGACCGAATCCGCGAATCGCAGGGCATGCGGCTTGTCGATCGTGACGCAGGCATGTTCAACCCGAGCGTCCGCGCGACAAATGGTCAGAACGTCATGTACAAGGCGCTCGAGCAGCAGGAAACGCCCTTGCTCCACGTGCTGAATGATCGCCTTGGTGATCGTTTTGTAGTTCAACGCGGCGTCCACCCTGTCATGAAAGGCTGCGGCGTCAATGCGGTGACGAATAGCAACCTGAATGACGATGTCCTGCGGCTTCACACGCTCGTCCGGGTTGAAGCCGATGAACGTACGCAAGCGTAAGTTTGTGATGCGGATCGTGGCGTGCTGAGCAGCACCATATTCAGGATATGTATTCATATTGCTTATACAAAATATCTGTATGCCATAGATCGTATCACTATTTCTATACATTGCCTATACAAATGATGCGGGTTGTATTTATGCCCCTCACAATGAGCCTGAGTCTCGGCCAGCGCCACGCCTCTCACGCTTCCGACACTGTAGAGCGACACGTTCTGCCCATCTGCCATGTATACACCATGTCAATTTTCCATCCTGGGGGGCGTCAATTGTTGGACATATGTTGGACGGCACGGCATTGCCGGTTACCATGACGGAGGTGAAGGATTTGTAATGTTGTTTGCATCCAAACCTTCATCTATGACGTAATACCCGATCCACTTACGGGAGACACTCACGGATGATTACCCCCAAACTCACGTCTCGGCGTGTGCTCGCCGCTTCCGGCGTGCTGACTCTTTCCCTCTTAACGGCTTGCGGTGGCGGCGGTGGTCGCGACCTTGACGGTGCCAGCGTGGACGTCACCGGCCGTGACTTACCCGCAGCCGATCCCGGTGCGTTTTCTAAGGCCGCCATTCCCGGTGTTGACTGCAACACCCAGGACTGCGAAACGCTTGGCGCGTTCACTGCGCCGTTTGAAGAGCCCGTGGTGTACGACCGCGGCGACGACAGTCGGCTTGACAACAACCTGCCGATCAACAACCCGCTTCGTCCCATCGTGCGCAGTGACAATTGCGACTTTGGCGAGGACGGTCGACCGGTGAACTGCAAACCGGGGGCCGGCACCATCAACCTGCTGCCCAACGGGGAGTTCTTGTTCTTTAGTGCGCTGGAAGGCACCGAGTCCGCTGAGTTCAGCATCGTCAGCGAAGGCGGCCAGGTACTCAACAATGACCAAGTACGCGTCATGGGTATGACTGACACGGAAGCGACTTGGACCTTGCCATCGCCTATTGATGGCGGCGCCGACGACGAAGATCCATTCTGTCTGCTACCCGGCTGCTTGCTGAACACCGACGCCGCTGATCCGCGTCGTAATTCGGGTTCTTTGTTCTGTGCCGACGTGAACGCTCTGCCTGATGGCAGCATCCTGGCCGTAGGTGGCTCCAACTACTACTCCGAGCCTGGCATCGACACCCCGTTCAACATTGGCGTGGTCGAACTGGAAGGCTTGAACTCGGCACGGGTGTTCAATCCTTCGGAAAACGCATGGGTACAGCTTGCCGACATGAACTATGGCCGCTGGTATCCGACGCTGGTGTCGATGGCGGACGGGAATCAGTTTGTCGCATCGGGTGTGACGAAGCTGTTGAAGCCGGTTTATCTCACACCCAACCCGACCCGTCTTGACGAGCCGTACCTCAGCACGGTTCTCGGTTCAGGCGCTAACGTCCGTCAAACCGAAACCTTCGACCTTGGCTGTATGGAATGGACTGACAACGGCGGCGCCGCACAACGGTCGTTGCCACTGTTTCCGCGTCTGCACTTGCTGCCCAACGGACATGTCTACTACAACGGCGGCGGACAAGCCTTCAACCCGTTCGGCCAGGCCGTCGATCAGGCCTTGTGGAACATTGTCGGTGCGTACAACCCGGACACACAGAGCTGGACAGACCTCGGCTATGCCGGGCTGCCGCTTGAGCTGAACGAACTGGGCCTGTCCCGCTTGACCCAGGTCATCAACCCGCAAAATGATCAAATCGGCCAAGCTCTCCAGGGCTTGATTGGTGATCTTGCTGGCGGCCTGACCAATCTGCAGGGTGCGGTATTTGATCCGCTGGTTGAAGGCCTCTCCGGTGCACCGCTGGAAACGGTTATCAATGCCGTGTTCGGTGGTTTTCGCGGGTCGGCAACCTCGTTGATGATGCCGCTGAAGCCAAACGCTGACGGCGAATACGACAAAGCCGAGTTTCTGACCGCAGGCGGCGTGCTGGGCGGTGTCACAGCAACGAGCCCGGGCCTGTTTGTCGGTGTGCCGGCATCGCGTATTGACACGGTCAGCCTTGATGGTGACGCGATGGAATATCGGTCACGTTTGACCGGCTTCCTCGGTCGCGGTCGCTGGTACGGCCAAGCTGTGCTGATGCCAACGGGCGAAGTGATGATGTTCTCCGGCGCGACGCATGACGAAGTGGTGTTGCCGGGTACGGCGTTCCCGATCACGCAGACCGAAATGTTTGACCCGGAAACGGAAACCTGGTCGGACATGGCCGAGGCCAACAATCCGCGGACGTACCACAACAGCGCACTGCTGATGGAAGACGGGCGCATTCTGGTCGGCGGTCATGCGCCGATTAACACGGGCTATGCGTTCAGCTTGAACCTTGAAGGGCTGGGGATTTCGCCGAACTTCGGTCGTGACCCGTCTTTCGAGATTTACAGCCCGCCGTATGTGTTTCGTGATCGCCCGCGTCTGACGGGGGCACCAGTCATGGCCAGTGCCGGGCAGACGTTCACAGTGAACACGCCGGATGCAAGCACCATCGACAGCGTCGTGCTGGTCCGTCGGACCACGCTGACGCACCTCGTCGACGGTGACCAGCGCAATGTTGAACTGGCGATCGTTGGCCGCAATGGTGGCAGCCTGCAAGTGCGGATGCCCGCCGAGCAAGCTGTCGTTCCGCCCGGCCAGTACATGCTCTTCATCGTGCGTAGCGACGACGAAGGCAAGACCCCATCAACGTCTCTGCCGGTTCGTGTGACTGGCGAAAACACCACCTGCGAGGTCTGATGCTCGCATCCCTCTGTGCCGCACGGGCTGACCGTGCGGCGCTCTGGCTACTGATAACCGCCCTGCTTGTGCAGGGCGGTTTTTTTCCGCCCGCCCATGCCCACGGCGTCGGCGCGGGACAGATTCAGGCAACCTCGCCCACTCGTGGCGAGGCGCCACCCGGCGTACTCATCCAGATACGCCATACCCTCGCGCCTCAGGTCATCGTGCAGAACCACGGCGAAAAGACGCTGAACATCCTCGATGAAAATCAACGCCCTTTCCTGCGGATTCATCCCGACCGCGTCGAAGGCGACTTCGGGGCCTCTGCGCTG